>JAFASB010000230.1 GCA_019244985.1 Acidimicrobiia bacterium
TGAGGCCGAGCAGGATGTGCTCGGTGCCGATGTAGTTGTGATTGAGGAGCCGCGCCTCTTCCTGAGCCAGGACGACCACTCGGCGGGCACGGTCGGTGAAGCGTTCGAACAAGAATCCGCCTTTCTGGACGGCGGGGTTGTGCCCCCACTCTACCGGGGCGTGTCTACCTAGTAACAGGCTCCCCACGCACCGGATTCCGCGGGCAAAGCCGGTGAAATGGGAGCCCCATCGAGCGCGCGCCTAACGTCCGGGCCATGGCCGGCCTGGCGTCGCTGCTCGATCTGCCGCCGCTGGGAGACGACCTCGTGCGCGTCGAGGACGCCCTGCGGAGCTCGGTGGAGACCGCGGACGCCTTCCTGACCGAGGTCGCGGGCCACCTCATTTCGGCCGGCGGCAAGCGTCTGCGACCGGCGTTGGCGTTGGCCGCGGCGTACGCCGCCGCCCCTGACGCCGCCGGCCGGCCCGCGCCCGAGGAGTGCGTGATGGGCGGCGTGTCGGTGGAGCTCGTCCACCTCGGGTCGCTGTACCACGACGACGTCATGGACGAGGCGCTCACCCGGCGTGGCGTCGAGAGTGTCAACGCCCGTTGGGGCAACCTGGTCGCCATCCTCGCCGGCGACTTTCTCCTCGCCCGGGCGTCGGAGATCGCCGCCGGCCTCGGCACCGAGGTCGCCGCCCTGCTCGCGGCCACGATCGCCGACCTCTGCGAAGGGCAGGTCCGAGAGCTCACGAAGATCTTCGACGTCGCCCGCAGCGAGCAGGCCTACCTGGAGGCAATCGAGGGCAAGACGGCAGCCCTGATGGCCGCCTCGTGCCGGATCGGCGCGCTGACTGCCGAACTCCCGCGGTCGTCGGTCGACGCCCTCACCGTGTACGGACAGCGCCTGGGGATGGTGTTCCAGATCGTCGACGACGTGCTCGACGTCGTGGCCACCGACGAGCAGCTCGGCAAGCCGGCCGGTAACGACCTCGTCACCGGCGTCTACACGCTGCCGGTGATCAGGGCCATGGCCGGTGCCCCCGACCTGCAGGCCCTGTTGGGCGCGCCGCTCGACGGCGACACCATGCACAAGGCGCGGGACATCGTGCGATCGAACGGTGCCATCAGCAGCGCCCTCGGCGTCGCCGCTGCGTACGCCGTCGAGGCCGAGCGGGCGCTCGATGTGCTGGACACCGGTCCCGGCGTCGACGCCCTCCGCAGCCTCCCGCGCGCGCTGGTCGACGGCGTGCCGGCGGTCTGACGCCTGATGTCGCCCGCCAAGAAGGCAGCAGCAAAGAAGACCTCGGCGAAGAAGGCCGTCGCCGCGAAGAAGACTGCCGTCAAGAAGAGCGCCGTCAAGAAGAGCGCCGTCAAGAAGTCCGCCGTCAAGAAGTCCGCGGCCAAGAAGTCCGCGGCCAAGAAGTCCGCTGCGAAGAAGGCGGTCACCAAGAAGGCACCGGCTGCCAAGCGGCCCGCCGCGAAGAAGGCAGCGCCCGCGCCGGAACCCGAGCTCGACGACCTGCGGGAGTTCGCGGCGCCGGAGGGGCCGCCTCTGACTGGACCGTCGGTTGTCGAGCCGTACCGCCGGCGCCCCGACACCGTGGTCGTCGGCTTCGAGGGCCCTGGACCGCAGCGCAGACTCACCGTCGCCTTCCGGATCATCCTCGTTGTTCCCCATGTGATCCTGCTGGCGCTCGTCAGCATCGTCGCCACCCTTGCCGCGATCGTCGGCTGGTTCGCGGCGCTCGTGCTCGGCCGCCTCCCCGACGGCCTCGCGCGGTTCCTCGGTCAGTTCCTCCAGTACTCGACGCGAGTGTCCGCGTACGCCTTCTATCTCCTCACCGACAGATACCCCCCGTTCTCGCTCAGCGACCCGAACTACGCGGTGTCAGTCAACGTCGCCCCCGGCCGGCTGAACCGGGCCGCCGTGTTCTTCCGCCTCATCCTGATGATCCCGGCCTACGTGGTCGTGGTCCTTTTCCAGTACGGACTCGAGATAGCCGCCGTGTTCATCTGGCTGATCGTGCTCGTCGCCGGGCGCATGCCAACGTCGTTGTTCGAGGCCCTTGCTGCCGTGCTCCGTTACAACGTCCGGTTCCAGGCCTACGGCCTGCTCCTGACCGCGGACTACCCCTCCGGACTCTTCGGAGATCCCGCATGACCGCCGTGACCGAGCGGCCGCGGCTCAACCGGCTCGTCCTGTCCCGTCCGGGCAAGCGCATCGTGGTGTTGTTCATCGTGCTCGGCGTTCTCGGACTCGCCGGGGGCATCACCGTGGCCGTCGTCAACGGATCGCGCGCCAACCACACCGCGCACAATCTCGACAGCTACCACTCCGAGGCGGTCACCGCCTACGCGACGTTCGCGGTGACGTCGCAGGCATGCGCCGGGCAGATCACCTGTCTCCATGGCACCGATGCCAAGCTGGCCGAGGCCCTGCAGCGCTTCCGTCGGCAGTTCGACGGGCTCACTTTCCCGCCACAGACCGTCAGCGACGCGCAGCAGGTGCGCAACGACATCTACGACCAGATCACGCTGGTCCGCCAGCTGGAGGCCGCGGCGCCGGCGGCCTACAACCAGATGCTCGGCCGGCTCCAAGAGCTGGCCAACCACTTCAACACGGACTACGTGACCCTCCGCGAACAGCTGCCGGGCTGACGTCAGTCGCTAGGTGAGCAGGGCCACGGCGAGGAGCGCCTCGCCGTTGAACAGCGCGTGGGCGGCAGTGCCGGGCCCGAGGCGCCCCGAGAGGTGCCTGAGGGTGCCCAGCACCAACCCGGCGCCCGCGACCGCAAGCCCGTAGGCCAGCGTGATCGGCCCCTGCCACGCGATGAGGTGGGCCGCACCGAACAGGATCGACGCCAGCACGATGCCGCGCACCGGCCCGAGAAGGGTGACCAGGCGGGGCTGGACCAGCCCGCGGAAGAAGAGCTCCTCGACGAGCGGCGCGCCAATGCAGACGACCACCGCCACGACGACCCAGGTCCACGGCCCGCTCGTCACCCGCCCGAACAGCGAGCGGTCGGGGTCCTGAACATGAGGAAAAGGCATCGGGATGGGGGCGATCACCGCCGCCGACACCACCCGGCCGGCGATCGATCCAGCGAACCCCACGCCGATGTCAGACCAACGGAACGACCAGTGGAAGTCGCGGACTAGCGAACCCGTCCCCTGTCGTCGGCTCACGTAGATACACGCACCGATGAGGCCCGACCACAGCCCGAGCTCCGACGTCGCCAGCGCAAATGCGCGACCGAGCGGGTAACCCGCGCCACGGAGCACGAGCGCGATCACCAGTCCGATAACCCCGCCCGCGGCGAAGCCGACGGCAGCCGCGCCGAGCCCCGGCATCCCGGTCTCGGCTTCGCGCTCGGGCTCGACGGGCGCCTCGTCCCACCGAACGTCGTCGTCGCCCGCGTAGGCGGTCCAGCGCTCGCCGTCCCACCAGCGGTACTTCTGGCGCCCCGACGGGTCTTCATACCAACCTGCGGTCGGGGTGTCGCTCACTTGTCCTGCTCCGTCACTTCTCCTGCTCCGTCACTTCTCCTGCTCGGGCCTGAGCGTCGGGAAGAGGATCACGTCGCGGATGTTCTGGGCATCCGACAACAGCATCACCAACCGGTCGATGCCGATACCGAGGCCGCCCGTCGGCGGCAGTCCGTACTCGAGGGCCCGCAGGTAGTCCTCGTCCACCACCATGGCCTCCTCGTCACCGGCGGCCTTGAGTCGGGCCTGCTCCTCGAAGCGAGCCCGCTGCTCGTCGGGGTCGGTCAGCTCGCTGAAGGCGTTGCCGAGCTCCCGCCCGGCGACGATCGGCTCGAAGCGCTCGACGTAGCCGGGCTTCGACCGGTGAGCTCGGGCGAGCGGTGACACTTCTTGCGGGTAGTCGATGACGAACACCGGACCCCACAGCTCGGACTCGGTCGTCTTCTCGTAGATCTCGAGGATGAGCTTGCCGGGGCCCCAGCCGTCGTCGACAGGAACATCGAAACCCGACGCGACCTTGCGCAACGCGTCGACATCCATCTCGAGGTCGACGTCGACGCCCGCGTGTTCCGCGATCAACTCGGTCATCGTCGCCCGCCGCCACGGGGGTGTGAGATCGAGCGGGCGATTGCCGTACGTCAACTGCGTCGTCCCGACCACTTCTTCGGCGATCCCGGACACGAGCGCTTCAGTGAGCCGCATCATGTCCTCGTAGTCAGCGTACGCCTGATACAGCTCGAGCATCGTGAACTCAGGGTTGTGGCGTGGATCCATGCCCTCGTTGCGGAAGACGCGGCCGATCTCGAAGACCTTCTCCAGGCCGCCGACGACCAATCGCTTGAGATGGAGCTCGATGGCGATGCGCAGGTAGAGGTCGACGTCGAGTGTGTTGTGGTGGGTGATGAACGGCCTGGCCAGCGCGCCACCCGCGATCGAGTGCAGCAGCGGCGTCTCCACCTCGACGAACCCCTGGTCTTCGAGCCGCCGCCGCATGGCGCTGATGACTTGGCTGCGAATCTTGAAGGCGCGGCGCGCCTCGTCGGTGACCCAGAGGTCGACGTAGCGCTGGCGATACCGAGTGTCGACGTCGGAGAGACCGTGCCACTTGTCCGGGAACTGACGACGGGCCTTCGCGAGCAGCACCCACTCGCGCACCCGCACCGAAAGCTCGCCCTTGCGCGTCTTCATCATCTCGCCGGTGGCGCCGATCCAGTCGCCGAGATCGAGACTGCCGAACTCCTCGAAGCGCTCGGTGACCTGCGCAGGACAGAAGAGCTGGATGCGGCCGGTCGAGTCCTGCAGCTGGCCGAAGGCGAGCTTTCCCTGCACCCGCCGCAGCATCAGGCGCCCGGCGACGGTCACGGTGTCGTCGGTCTCGGCGCCGGCGTCGAGCGCCTCGTCGAAGCGCTCGTGCAGCTCGGCGGCCGTGGCCGTCGGCTCGAAACGGTAGGGAAGGTCAGGCATCTACGCAGGCGGGTGGTTCTTCTCGAAGATGAGGCGGAGCCCGTGCAGGGTGAGCCAGGGCTCGTGGTGCTCGATGCGCTGGGTGATGCGGGAGAACAGACCGCCGAGGCCGCCGGTCGAGATGACGGTGGACTCCCCGAGCTCGTCCTCGAAGCGCTCGCACAGCCCCTCGACGAGCGCCGCCGTGCCGTACACGGCACCCGACTGCACCGAATCGTTGGTGGTCTTGCCGATCACGTGGCGAGGCTCCCCGAGATCGACTCTGCGCACCGCCGCGGCGCGCTGGAACAGAGCGTCGAGGCTGATCTGCACGCCGGGGATGATCGCACCGCCCGCGTACTCGCCCTTCCCCGTGATGGCATCGAAGGTCGTGGCCGTGCCGAAGTCGACGACGATCGTGGGCCCGCCGTAGAGGTCGTAAGCGGCGACGGCATTGGCGATGCGGTCGGGTCCGACCTCCTTTGGGTTCTCGTAGAGGATCGGCATCCCTGTCTTCACGCCCGGCTCGAGGATCACAGTGGGGACATCGAGGTAGCGGGCGGCCATTCGTCGCATGGTGGCCCGCAGTCGAGGCACCGTCGACGACACGGCGAGGCCGGTCGCATCCCCGAAGGTGAGGTCACGCTGGGCGAGGAACTGACCGATGAGCAGGGCGTGCTCGTCACCCGTGCGTTCGTCATTGGTCGCGATGCGCCAATGGTCGTACAGCTCGGAGTCGTTGGCGTCGTAGAGCCCGACGACCGTCTCGGTGTTGCCAATGTCGACAGCGAGCAACACGGCGCTACTCCCCCATCTCGGGAAGGTCGAGCCCAATGTCGAGGATCGGCGCCGAGTGTGTGATGGCCCCGACCGAGATCAGGTCGGGCCGGGCGTCTGCGTACTCACCGACGGTCTGGATCGTCACGCCG
>JAFASB010000463.1 GCA_019244985.1 Acidimicrobiia bacterium
ACCATGTGGCGCGACTACCTCGACCGCAAGGAGCCAGAGCTCCAGATCCGCAGGACGATCAAAGGGTCGTAGTTCATCTGCCGGTCACACGTCGGTACCGGATCTGAAACGTTCGATCCGTACCGTCGAAGCATGTTCAAGCGACTACGAAAGTTGACGGTGCCCGACCGGCCAGCGTCGGTCGTGCAGGACGACGAGTCGCTGCGTCTGGCCGAGGAGCTGGCGCGGCGGTTCGAGGAGCAGCAGCGGGCTGCGTAACCCCTATGCGGGTTCGAACAGCGGAACCGACGCCTCGTCGGAGACGTGCTCGAACTTCACGCGCACCCGCATGCCGATCTCGACGTCGTCTGGATCGACGCCGACCAGGTTGGTCATGAGCCTGGGACCCTCGTCGAGGTCGACCAGAGCCACCACGTACGGGATCAGGTGGCGGAAGGACCGGGAGAAGTTCTGCCGGATGACGGTGAAGCTGTACACCGTGCCGCCGCCGCTGGCATCGACCCACTCGACCTCGCCGCGACACCGGAGGCAGCGCCAGCGCGGGTAGAGCTGCGATCGGCCGCACACCGTGCAGCGCTGCACCATCAACCGACCCTCGTTGACCGCCTGCCAGTACGGCTCGGTCTCGGCGTCGGGAATCGGGGCGGGGCGGGGCTTCGGCTCGGGTTTCGAAGGACTCACGGAACCTCAGTCCCCAGCACCAGGGTGGCACCCGTCGACAGCATGCCGCCGGTGCCATGGGCGACGGCGATCTTGGGGTCGGGCGCCTGGTTCACGGATTCGCCGCGCAGCTGGCGCACCGCTTCGACGATCAGGAACATCCCGCGCATGCCCGGGTGGCACGCCGACAGCCCTCCGCCGTCGGTGTTGGTCGGTAGCTCGCCGTCGAAACGGAGCCGGCCGCCCTGCACGAACGCGCCACCTTCGCCCTTCTCGCAGAAGCCGAGGTCTTCGAGCGACAGCACCACGGTGATCGTGAACGAGTCGTAGACCTGCAGGGTGTCGACGTCGGCGGGCGTGAGCCCCGCCCGCCGGAACGCCAGCGGGCCGCTCTGGGCCGCGGCCGTGACGGTGACCTCGGGCATCTGGGAGATGCCCATGTGGTGGGTCATGGCGTGGGCGCCGCCCAGGATGTAGACGGGCGGCTTACGGAGATCGCGGGCCCGCTCCTCGGTCGTGACGACGCACGCGCCGCCGCCGTCGGAGATCACGCAGCAGTCGAGCATGTGCAGCGGGTCGGCGATCATGCGTGACGACAACACGTCGGCGACGGTGATCGGGTCGCGGTACTGGGCCATCGGGTTGTTGGCGGCGTGGGCCCGCATGGTCACCGCCACCTCGGCCAGTTGCTCCGACGTCGTCCCGAACTCGTACATGTGCCGCTGCGCGGCGAGGGCGTAGCTGCCGACGAGAGTGTTGCCCCACAGCTGGTCGAAGGCGGCCGGGCCTGCGGGTGCGCCGGTGCCGCCGCCGGTGCCGAGCTTGCGGCCCATGGCCGACAGCTGGATGCTCCCGTAGGTCACGAGCACGATGTCGCAGACACCGGCTTCCACCGCCGTCGCTGCGTGCTCGACCAGCACTTCGAACGAGGCGCCACCCCAGTTCGTTTCGTCGACGTAGTGCGGTCGGATCCCGAAGTACTCGCACATGCCGACCGCGAACATCGGAAAGAATCCGGTCGTCGCATAACCGTCGAGGTCGGCGAACTCGACGCCCGCATCGGCAAGGGCCCGCTCTGCCGCCTGGGCGTGCACTTGCTGCTCGCTCATGTCGGGCAGGTTCGGATAGTCCGACGTGGCCACGCCCACGATCACGGCCCGTCGATTGGGTTTGGACACGGCCGCGGACCCTACCCACTGCTTGATCGATGCGGGAAGTGGGGAGACAACCGCCAGGTACAAGCAGTAGGAGGTACGGAGCCCATGCCGTCGAAGAGCGCCAACGTCAAGAACGAGAAGCAGTACGAAGCCCTCAAGGACAAGGGCATGTCCAAGCAGCGGGCGGCGAAGATCGCCAACTCGCCGGGAGCCTCGAGCCGGGGTGGCAAGAAGTCAGGCTCGGGGAGCAGCTCGAAGAGCACCTCGAAGCAGGGCGGGACGACGCAGCAGAAGAAGGAAGCGGGCCGCAAGGGCGGGAAGGCGACCGCCAAGAAGCGCTAGCGCGCTCAGCCGTTCAGCAGGCTGGCCACAACGTTGATCACCATGGCGACCACGACGGCGCCGAACACGTACGACAGCAGGGCGTGGCGGATGGCGGTATGGCGGATGGGCTTGGTCTGCAGGTCCGTGTCCGAGACCTGGTACGTCATGCCGATCGTGAGCGCCAGGTACGCGAAGTCGCGGTAGTTGGGCTTGTCGTCCTCGTTGAAATCGATGCCGCCGCCATTCGCGTAGTACAAGCTCGCGTAGCGCAGGGTGAAGACCGTGTGCACGACCGCCCACGACACG
>JAFASB010000050.1 GCA_019244985.1 Acidimicrobiia bacterium
GACACGTGGGCGGGCACGTGCGGCAAGGACGGTCAAGGCGTGCCGGTCTCGTCCGGACAGCCGACGCTGCGCGTGGGTGCCATCACCATCGGCGGCACCGCCGCGTAGATGGCCGGCGACCTTCTCTCCATCGCCGAGCGCGTCGCGGCGCAGGCCGCGGGCGACGAACAGGTCGAGGCCTACGTCGCCCGTACCCGCGACACCGAGGTGAAGGTCTTCGACAGCGAGATCGAGTCGCTGTCGTCGGCAGAGACCGAGGGTGTCGGCGTACGCGTCGTGAAGGACCACCGCCAGGGCTTCGCTTACGCGGGCTCACTCGACGACGAGGCGGTTGCCGAAGCCCTCGCCGAGGCGCGTGACAACGCCGGCTTCGGCACCGAGGACGAGTTCCTCGGCCTTCCTGATCCCGACGACGTGGCCCCGGCCGAGCTCGATCTGTTCCGGGCCGACCTGGCCGACTTCGCCGCCGACGACAAGGTCGCCCTCGCATTGGAGATCGAGCGGGCAACGCGTGGCGCCGACTCGCGCATCCGAGGCGTGGAGACCGCGGAGTACGGCGACACGGCGGTCGAGGCGGCCGTGGCGTCGAGCACGGGCGTGCGCGCCCAGACCCGCCGCACCGTGTGCTCGGTCTACGCGTATGCACTCGCCGGCGAGGGAGCCGAGACCCAGACCGGTTACGGCTACTCCGTCGGTCGCCACCCCGACGAGCTCGACGTCTCCAAGGCGGGGAACATGGCTGCCGAACGAGCGACCCAGATGCTCGGCGCCAAGCAGCCGAACAGCCGCAAGGTCACCGTCGTCCTCGATCCGCTCGTCACCGCGTCGTTTCTCGGCGTGCTCTCATCGGCGCTCTCGGGGGAGGCCGTGCTCAAGGGCCGGTCGATGTTCGCGGACCGCGCCGAGGAATCCGTTGCGGCCACGGTGTTCACCCTGACCGATGACCCGACCAATCCCGAGGCGTTCGGCGCTGCGCCCTACGACTCCGAGGGCCTGGCGACGCGTCGCAACGCGCTCATCCACGGCGGGATCCTGCACGGATTCCTGCACAACACCTACACGGGCAGGCGGGCCGGGTTCGCCACGACCGGATCGGCTGTGCGCGCCGGCTTCAAGTCGACGCCCGGCGTCGGCGCTCGCGCGCTGAGCCTGGTGCCGGGCGAGAAGAGCCAGGAGCAGCTGCTCGCTGAAGTCGGCGAGGGCGTCCTTGTTCGCTCGGCGATCGGCCTCCACTCGGGCGCCAACCCGGTGAGCGGCGACTTCTCCGTCGGCGTCGAAGGGCTGATGATC
The DNA here is from genome assembly GCA_019244985.1 of Acidimicrobiia bacterium. Taxonomy (GTDB): domain Bacteria; phylum Actinomycetota; class Acidimicrobiia; order Acidimicrobiales; family AC-14; genus CADDZP01. The sequence goes on from JAFASB010000050.1 coordinate 1,291, forward strand.
CGCAACGGCGCCGTCGCCGAGCCCGTCCGCGAGGCGACAGTCGCCTCCACCCTTCAGCGCATGCTCAAGGACGTCGTCGCCGTGGGCTCGGACCTGGAGTGGCTCCCCGGTGGTGCCGCCGGCGTGACGGTCGTGATTGCTGACGTCAGCCTGAGCGGCTCTTGACCTTCCGCTAACCCGCGGTTCTCCTAGCCTCCGGGCTCATGTCGACCACGCCCCGCATCCAGATGCGCCCGTTGACGTGGCTGTTGATCGCCGTCGCCATCGTCTTCGTCGTCATCGCCATCGTGTACCTGGTGACCGCCGCCAACGCGCTGCCGTCGTTCTTCCCCGGCCACTCCGCCCACGCGACCAAGCACCACACCAAGCACGGGCTTGCGGCTCTCGCCGTCGCGGCCGTTGCGCTCATCGGCGCCTGGTTCACCACGGCGCCGGCGCGCGCGACGACCTAGCGCTTTGGTCCTCGCCGCCGCGTCCCACGCCCTCTCGTACTTTCAGGCCGTCGTCATCGGCCTGCTCCAGGGCGTCACCGAGCTGTTCCCAATCTCGAGTCTCGGGCACTCGGTCGTCATCCCGAAGTTGTTGGGTTGGGATTCGCTGGCCAAGGCGCAGTCCCAGAGCGAGTCGTTCTATCTGGCGTTCCTCGTCGCCCTGCACGTCGGTACTGCGATCGCTCTGTTCATCTACTTCCGGAAGGAGTGGTACGGGATCATCGCCGGCTTCTTCCGCAGCATCGCCAACCGAAGCGTCGAGTCACCCGACGAGCGGCTGGCCTGGTTGCTCGTCGTCGCCACCATCCCCGCGGGCGTGACCGGCCTGCTGTTCGAGCACGCCCTGCGCACGGTGTTCGCCAAGCCCCTGGCCGCAGCCGCATTCCTGATGGTGAACGGCCTGCTGCTGTTGGCGGGGGAGCGGTATCGGCGGCGCGCCGACGTGCGCGAGCTCGTGCGCACGCACGCGTCGACGCAGAAGGAGACCGAAGTCGGGCGTCGCCTGGACACGCTCGACTTCAAGGAGTCGGTCGCCATCGGCGTCGCGCAGATTGCCGCCCTGTTTGCCGGGATCAGCCGGTCTGGTGTCACGATGATCGCCGGCCTCGCCCGCGGCCTCGACCACGAAGACGCGGCCCGGTTTTCCTTCTTGCTCGCCACGCCGATCATCTTCGGTGCCGGTCTCATCAAGCTGCCCGATCTGTTCGGCCATCTGGGCGACGGCGTGCGCGGCCAGTCGCTAGTGGGGGCGGTCGCCGCGGCATTGGCGGCCTATGTCTCGGTCCGCTTCCTGATGCGGTTCTTCGAGACGCGAACGCTGTGGCCCTTCGGCGTCTACTGCCTGGCCTTCGGCGCCCTCTGCACGATTCTGTTCATCTGAGTCATCTGACGGGCGAGGACAGCACCACGGTCACGGCGCCGTGGGCGATGGCGAACGCCACCCGCTTCGCCTCCTCGGGCTCGACGGCGATCGTCACGGCGTCGCTGCCGACGTCGATCACCACAGAGCTGACGGCGACGGGAAACGTCGGCTCTTTCCCGGGCGCGGTCGCCGGGTCGAAGGTGGCCAGGACGTCGACGGTGTCGCCCTTGTTCAGCTTGGCCGCGGCCGGACCGGCCGGTACGGAGATCCCCTGCTTGCCCACCGGCAGCAGCGCAGCGGCGCCGGTGAGCCCGAACGGGGCCAGCTGGCGGCGGACGACGGCCTGTCCGGCGAACACCGACACGACGACGACGCGGCCGCGAGCCTGATCCAGGCCGCCGACCGGATCCGACGGCACCAGGGCCGACGGCACCAGGGCCGACGGTAGCGAGCGCACCTCCACATCGCCGGTGCCGACCCGCGCGCCGACGGCGAGGTCGCGTGTCGCCACCACCACCGGCTTCGGCGCCCCATAGAGCGCCGCCTCGCTGCGGGCCCGGCCCAGCAGGCCCGATACGGCGAGAGTGGTGACGACGGCCAACCCACCGACCGCCACCCAGTACGTCAATGGCGACCGGGACAGCACACGCAAGCGCACGGGCGCGCTCCTTCACGCGGGGAATCGCGGGGGGAAGCGCAAACCTCTGCGTTCTTTGCGGATCTTCGACGGCTATACCGCCAAGGATCCGCAAAGCAGCAGATTAAAGCGGCAGGGAGCCCGGGTCCAGGGCTTCTCCGCAGCCGCAGGAGCGGTCTGCCGGTACCTGCGGGATGGCCCTGAACAGCAGGCGGCGGAGGCGATCGATGTTCTCGTCCAGGACCTTGAAGATCGTCTCCATCGTGACCGCCTCGATGCCGTCGACGCCCTCCAGGCCGGCGTCGTAGTCGGTGACCAGGCTGATGTTGCCGTAACACATGCCCAGCTCCCGGGCGAGGGCGACCTCGGGGTACTGGGTCATGTTCACCACGTGCCAGCCCATCGACCGGAACCATCCCGACTCGGCCCGTGTCGAGAAGCGGGGGCCCTCGATCACCACCACGGTGCCCTCGCCGTGCACCGTGATCCCCTCGGCCCGGCCCTCGTCGGTGACGACGCGGCGCAGCTCGGCGCAGTAGGGATCGGCGAAGGAGATGTGGTTGACCACCGGGCCGTCGAAGAACGTGTCCTGACGGGCTTTGGTCCGGTCCACCACCTGGTCGCACACGACGAACTCGCCGGGGCGCACGTCGGGCTGCAGCGAGCCGACGGCGCACGGCCCGATCACCCTGGTGACGCCGAGGCGGCGCAGCGCCCACAGGTTGGCGCGGTAGTTGACCCGGTGGGCCGGCACCTCGTGGCCGGTGCCGTGTCGAGCGAGGAACGCCACACGCCGGCCGCCGACGTCCCCGACCCGCACGCGCGCCGACGGGGCGCCGAACGGCGTCTGCACGGAGACCTCCTCGACGTCGTCGAGGAACTCGTAGAACCCCGACCCGCCGAAGACGCCGATCTCGGCCTGAGGAAGGCTCAAGCCGACTTGGACTCGGCCTTCTTCTCCTTGGGCTTGGAATCAGCCTTCGAATCGGACTTGGAGTCGCTCTTGGAATCAGACGACGACGTCGACTCCGACGAGCTGGTCTCCTTCTTCTCCTTGGTCGCGCCCTTGGAGCCGCCGGCGGCCCGGCTGTCGGTCTTGTAGAAGCCGCTGCCCTTGAGGACGATCCCGACGGGCGCGAACACCTTGCGCAGCGGTCCGCCGCACGCCGGGCACTCGGTCAGCGGTTCGTCCTTGAAGGACTGGACCACCTCGACGTGCTCGCCGCACTCCTTGCAGGCGTATTCGTAAGTCGGCATTCGTACGTTTCCTCCGGCACCAGCTTGGCAAATCCCGAAGCGTGGCCGCCAGCACGGTGAACGTCACGACCGCATTGCGCATTCCGGCGGACGTCCTTCGTACGATGGACCGATGGGCGTCGGTGCTGGTGGCCTCCTGGCCCTTTCCTACCTGCTCGGCACGTTTCCGACCGCGCTCATCGTCGCCCGGCTGGCTGGCCACGACCCCACCAAGGAGGGCTCCGGGAACCCCGGGGCGTCAAACGTCTACCGCCTGGCGGGCACCAAGGCGGGCGTCGCCGTGTTCCTCGGCGATGCGGCCAAAGGGGCGGCGGCGACCGGGATCGGCCGAGCGGTTGGCGGCCCCCAGCTGGGCCTGGCGTGCGGGGTGGCCGCCGTCCTCGGCCACGTGTTCCCGGTCTTCCGCCGCTTCCGCGGGGGCCGCGGCGTCGCCACGGCGGCTGGGACGGTTGCCGTCACCGAGCCTCTCGTGGCCGCCCCCCTCGTCGGGGCATGGCTCGGGATCGCCAAGGTCACCGGCAAGGCCTCCGCAGCATCGCTCGTCGCCATCGGCGCCACCCCGGTCGCCGTCCTCGCCCTCGACCGGCCGGGCTGGGAGAAGGCAGGAATGGGTGCCCTGGCCGCCCTCGTCGTTGCCCGCCACGCCGGAAACCTGGTGCGCCTGGCGAGAGGCGACGAACCCGACCTCGAACGCGTAGAAGCGGCGTGACGCTCGACGATCGCAGTGCCAAGTTCGTCCGCCAGCTGGCTGCGGCAGTCGAGGCCGTGGGAACCGGTGACGGCTCGCCTGCCGATGTCGGGCTCGAGGCTCCCGAATCGGTGCCCGAGCTGGCCGAGCTGGCGGCGGCCTTCAACCAGATGCTCGGCCGCATCCGTGCCCAGCGCAAGGAGATCGAAGAGCGCGACGTCGCCTTCCGGTCGGCGCTGAACCGCTTGGGCGACGCCCTCACCGTGACCCACGACCGCGCCGGGATCATCACGGCGGTCCTGGAGACGAGCGCCCTGTCGGTCGGCGCCACATACGGCGTGTTCTTTGCCGTGGCGCCCGGGGGCGGACTGCGCGCCATGTCGTGCTATGGATGCGAACTGAAGGGCGACGAGTTGAGGGCGGGTGAGGGGCTGGCCGGCGCGGCGGTCGTTCGCGACGACGTCGTGCACGCTCCCGGCGACGCCGAGCTCTCGCCGTCCGAGCCCGTCGCCGACGCGGCAGTCGCCATTCCTCTCCGTCGCGGCAACCACGCCATCGGCGCCCTCGCCCTGTACGGACGCGGCGCTGCGCAGGACTTCAGCGACGACGACGTGCACCTGCTGCAGAGCCTGATGCACCAGGCCGA
>JAFASB010000043.1 GCA_019244985.1 Acidimicrobiia bacterium
TCGCCAGGGCGGTCAGCGGGTCGCCGACGGTCCCGTCGGTCACGCCGAACGTGGCGTCCTGGCCGAGGACGCTGATGTGCAGCGCCCGGGCCGTGCCCGTGGCCGTGAAGCTCTCGGGCGTGTCGGCGGATGCGCTGGCCGCGGGAAGGGCGAACGCAGCGAGCATCACCCCCGCCAAGCCGAGCATTCCAATACGACGGAGAGTGCGCATTACCCCATATCCCCCTGTTGGTGCGTTCCGCCCAGGCGGGCGGGAGAGTAGCCAGGTTCTTCACCTGTTCGCCACGCGGGGTGAGATTTCCTGCGGCTCCCGCCACCCCACGTCTGACCGATGGCCCGATCGGAGCATGCCCCTAGGTATTTCAGGGCACCTGTGTCAACGTCCGTTCGGGTCATGCGGCCATGTCATTGCCGCAACTGCCCGCCACGTGACGCGCGAGATCACACTTTTTTTTGCGATCGCGGAAAGGGGCCGCGCCGGCGACCCCTTTCTCAGGTCCAGACCCGGTTCGAGGACGTCAGGCCAACAACGCGCACCGGCCGCCCCGCACCCCCACGACCTGGTTCGGTCGTCGTCGTCGGAATCACTTGACCTCGCTGATACGAAGCGCATTCGCTGTTCGAACCGCTGACGGGTGGCGCCTCGCACGAAGTTGCGTTGACGCCTGCGTATCGCTCGGTGCTGGAGCACGTCGTGACGGCGGGCAAGTGGACGGTGGCCGAGCATGGCGCGGCCTTCGCAGCGATCCTGGGACGAGGGTTGGGCGGCGGTCTCAATTGGGAAGGCGGAGAGGTACGGAAGGGTTGGGACGCCATGAAGGCTGCCAAGCAGGACCTCGAAGACGGCAACTTCATCGATTACTCCGGCCCGCTACGCCTCGTCTTCCAGACGGTGGACTACAAGAAACCTTTCTCGTTCAGACACCTGACCCTCGAGACCGCCATGTTGTCGATAACGGGTCACGCTCTCGGCCTGCCCTCAGCCGATGTCAGCGCACTCGCCACCACCAACGGCGCTCGTCGCTCGTCGCCGGACGGTTCCATCCGGACGATCACGACGACGGGTGAGGTCGAGTACGCGAAGCACTCGGCCGCCGTTTTCACCGTGCGCGGACCCGACGGTGCGTCTATCTACGTGAGCGAGGACGTGCGCAGCCTGCAGTGAGCTGCAGCCCCCCGCCAAAAGGGGGCGCTCGGAGCCCGAGAGCGGAATTGAACCGCTGACCTGCTCATTACGAGTGAGCCGCTCTGCCGACTGAGCTACTCGGGCGATGGAGGTGCGAGCGTAGCGAGGAACTACTGCAGGTTCGGCAGCTTCAACAGGAGGGCCTGGAGGAGCAGGGTCTCGTTCGGATTGCGCTCGAGGGCCTCGGCCGCTTCGACGATGGCGTCGACCGCGGCGAGGCACTGGGCCGTCGGGCCCGAGCCCGCCACAAGGGCATCTCGGTAGGCCTGCTGCAGGGTGGCGAGTCCGAAGCGCAGCTCATCCATGCGCAGCCGGCGCAGCTCGCGACGGTGCTGCTCGTCCACCTGCTTGCGGTTGACCCGGTCGCCGTAACGGGACGCCCTCTCCTCGAGTGCTTCGAGCTCGGCGGCGTGGCGGGCGTGGAGCGGTTCGACGCCGGCGGCCGAGATCAGCTGGGCGAGCTCGGCGGCGACGACGGCGACCGCCGCGCCGGTGCCGTCGAGGCGACGGGGGACGTCTCGCCACGCCTGGCGACGAGCGGCCAGGTCGGGATCGGAGGCGAGCAGGCGGGCGCGGTCGAGGCGGCCACCCGCCGCGTCGGCAGCCTCCTCAGCGGCGGCCCGCTCGACGCCCTCGGCGACCAGCGTCTGCACGAGCTGTTCGCGATCGATGGCTCGAAAGTCGATCTGGACGCAGCGCGAAGCGATCGTCTCGAGCTCGACGGGGACGTGGTCGGCGAGCACGACGAACACCGTGCTCTCGGGCGGCTCCTCGATCACCTTCAGCAGCGTCGGTGCCGCCTCCTTGACCAGGTGGAAGTCGGTGAGCACCAGCACCTTGCGGTGCCCCTCGTTGGGGCTGCGCATGGCCAGGCGGACGATCTCCCGCGCCTGGTCGACGGTGATGTAGGGCCCCGTACGCTCGACGACCACGACGTCGGGATGGACGCCGTGGAGGACGCGCGTGCACACGTCGCACGTGCCGTCGCCGCCGTTGGGGCACAGGAGCGCGGCAGCGAAGGCTCGCGCCGCGTCGCGCTTGCCGCTGCCGGGCGGGCCGACGAACAGGTAGGCGTGCACCGGCGTCAACGCGGCCGCTGCGAGACGGCCGGCGGCGACCTCTTGGCCGATCAGTCCTTCGAGGACAGCCATGCGTCGACAGCATCACGAACCCGCGCCGCTACCTCGTCGACGGAGTCCGCGCCGTCGACGACGATCCAGCGGTCCGGGTCGGCCGCGGCGAGCGCCCGGTAACCCTCGACGACGCGCCGGTGGAAGTCGTCGCCCGCCGCCTCCATGCGGTCCCGGCCCCGGAGGCGCTCGGCGGCCACCGACGCGGAAACGTCGAGCAGGACGACGAGGTCGGGTTCGACGGCGCCCGCGAAGTCGAACGACAGTCGACGCAGTTCGTCGATGTCCATTCCCCGCCCGAACCCCTGATAGGCCAGCGTCGACGGCACGTAGCGGTCGGTAACGACGTCGGTCCCCTCGGCCAGCGCCGGCTCGATCACCTCGGCGACGTGCTGGGCCCGGTCGGCTGCCATCAGCAGGGCTTCGGCCTCGGCCGCCATCGACGACACGCCGGGGTCGAGCACCAGCTCCCTGATCCGCTTCCCGATGTCGGTGCCACCCGGCTCGCGCGTCAGGACGGCGCCGAGGTGGGCCGCGAGCCGCGCCGCCTGGGTCGACTTGCCAGACGCCTCGCCGCCCTCGAAGACGATGAGGCGGCCGCGCTTACTCAACGCGTGCCTCGTGCCCGCGGAGTGCCTTGTGGGCGAGGACACCGGCGGCGGCGATGATCACGCCACCGAGCCAAAGAGTGAGCCGAACACCTTCGAGCTGGACGGTGATGCCCACGTGCACCGATCCGGGTGAGAGCTTGCCAAGGCCGTAGGCGAGGAACGGGCCGACGGTCAGGGCGATCACCAGGCACAGGCGCACCAGCGTGTAGAGGGTCGCGAACACCCGGCCCCTGATCTCGTCGGAGACGTTCTCCTGGATCAGCGTGAAGCCCATGACGTAGACGCCCCCGGCGAAGATCCCCATCACACCGACGAAGACGAGAGCCGGCGCCAGTGTCGACATCGACGCGCCGAGCACGAGCGCAGCCCCCGCGCCGAGCACCGCCCACGGGAAGAGGCGTTCCTTCGGCACCCGCTTCTGCACGACCGACAGGCCGAGGACACCGATGGCGACGCCCGTCCCCATGGCGGTGAGGAGAAGGCTGAAGCCGGTGTCGCCCGACCCGAGGACCTTCGACGCAAATGTCGGCCCGAGGGGGACGACCATTCCGCCACCGATGAGACCGGTGCCGAGACCAATCATCACCGAGCGCACAATTGGATTGCCACCAATGAAGCGCCAGCCCTCGCGCAGCTCATCGAACGTCTCCCGGAGATTGATGCGCTCGCGCTCCTTCGGACGCTGGCGCCGAGGGATGGCCAGCGTCGAGATCAACGTCGCCGACACCAGGAAGCTCACGACGTCGGCGTAGATGGCGACCGACTCCTTGTTGAGGTGCAGGAAGTGCAGACCGCTGAAGTGGTTGCTCAGCCACCCGGCGACCGAGAACAACAGGGCCGAGATGCCACCCGCGAGGGGAAAGGTGCCGTAGGCGGCGACCAGCGAGAGCGAGTTCGCCGTCGTGAGTTGGTCGTGGGGCACCAGGTTCGGGACCGACGCCTCCTTGGCCGGTGTCCACAGCAGGCTGAGCACCTCGAGCAGGAGCGAGATCAGGAACAGCTCCCAGACCGTGTGCAGGAACGGGAGCGACGCCATGGCGATGCCCCGCCCGATGTCGCAGGTGACCATCACCCGCTTGCGGTCCCAGCGGTCGATGAGCACGCCGCCCACCGACCCGAGGAAGAACCCCGGGATCATGCGGGCGCTCATCACCACGCCGACCGCAGTCTCCGGTGACGACTTGCCGATGCGGGCCGCCAGCGCCAGGACCGCAACCAGGCCGATCCAGTCGCCGAGCGAGGACACGACCTGCGCCGCCCACAGACGGATGAAGGAGTGGTAGCCGAAGATCGGGAATCGATGGCGCTCGCGGCGCCTGACACCCCGGGCGACGTCGACGGTCTCGTGCGGCGGCGGCAGGCTCTGGCGCGACGACGACGTCACCGGGGTCGACGGCGTTCCGGGGTCGTCAGGGACCTGCGCCTCCGCCACGAGCCGAGATTACGGGTCGGAGCGCCCGGCAACCGCTGCTATTGCTGCCTTCTGCTCGCTGAGCGATCAGAAGTCAGCAAAAGCGGGCTGGGTCAGCCCGTGGCCTTCTTCTTTGCCGCGGTTTTCTTGGCCGTGGCCTTCTTCTTCTTTGTCGCCTTCTTGGCGCGCTTGGCGGCCTTCTTGACCGGAGCCTTCTGGCGGCGCTCTTCGAGCAGCTCGGCGGCCCGCTCGATGGTGATCTCCTCGACGGTGTCGCCCTTGCGCAGCGACGCGTTCGTCGTGCCGTCGGTGACATAGGGGCCGAAGCGGCCGTCCTTGACGACAACGGGCGAGCCGGTGGAGGGGTCGTCGCCGAGCTCGCGGAGCGGTGCGGCAGCCGCCCGTTGCCCGCGGCGGCGCTTGGGCTCGGCGAGGAGGGCCAGGGCGCGCTCGAGGTCGATCGTGAACAGCTGCGCCTCGGCGTCGAGGCTGCGGGTGTCGGAGCCCTTCTTGATGTAGGGCCCGTAGCGCCCGTTGAGGGCGACGATCTCCTCGCCGTCGTCGGGATGGGCACCGAGGAGGCGAGGGAGGCTCAGCAGGCGCAGTGCGTCGTCGATCGTCACCGTCTCCGGCGACATGTCCTTGAACAGCGACGCCGTCTTCGGTTTCTCGGCTCCGTCCTGCATCTCGCCGAGCTGCACGTACGGCCCGAACCGGCCGGCCTTCACGAACACGGGGAGTCCGGTGTCGGGATCCTTGCCCAGCTGGCGGTCGCTACTCGGTGCCGTCAACAGCTCCTCGGCCCGCTCGGGGGTGAGCTCGTCGGGCGGCATGTCCTCGGGGATCGAGACGGTCTCTTCGCCCCGCTGCAGGTACGGCCCGTACCGGCCGACCCGCACGATGATCCCGTCGCTTTCGCCGTCCCCCGCGGCGAGCGGGATGGAGTTGACCTCGCGAGCGTCGATCTCGCCGAGGCGGTTGTGGACGAGGTCGTGCAGACCCTCTTGGCCGTTCCCGAAGTAGAAGCGTCGGAGCCACGGGATGGCTTCCTGGTCGCCGCTGGCGATGCCGTCGAGGTCGTCCTCCATCCGGGCCGTGAACGCGTAGTCGACAAGGCCGGCGAAGTGCTGCTCGAGCAGTCCCACGACCGAGAAGGCCACGAACGACGGCACCAGCGCCGAGCCCT
>JAFASB010000133.1 GCA_019244985.1 Acidimicrobiia bacterium
GGCCGCGGCCGGTGCCCCGCCGGCGCGGCCGCTGGCGGCGGGCGAGCAGTGGACGATCGACGACCACCTCACCCTTGCGGGCTCCGCCCCGGCGCGTCTCCGCGGTTCAGGACGCCTCGAGTCGTTCGGCGTCATCGGCGGCCGCAAGGTCGCGTCGATCCGGTCCTCGACCCGGCTGCCTGTGTCGACGCAGAGCCCGCTCTCAGGCGGGCAGCTCGCGCTGCAGGGCGTCGAGAGCACGCTGAGCAACGCCACCCGGGAGTTGGCCGACGGGGCGGTCGAAGAGGCGTCGTCGACAACGACGGGCAATTACCAAGTGACCCTGACGCCCGGCGACCAAGGACCACCGGTGACGGGGACCCTCACGATCGAGGTCCGGTCGAAGACCGAGCGCGTTCGTTAACTCATCTTCTAATGCTTGACCGTCGTCGTGGTGCGCACGGTGGTGGCCGTGTGCGCCGTCGTCGGCGTGACCGTGTGAGCCGTCGTCGGTGTGACCCTCCGGGCGGTCGTCGGCGGCGACGTCACCGCGGGCGTGCCCTCCTTCGCGAGGTCAGGGCCGACAACGACGACGATGTCGGCGCCACGCGTGTCGCTGACGGGAGGCGGCGTCGGCATCGCCTGCACGTCGGCGTCCGGGAGCCCCAGGATCTGGGCAACGACCCGCGCCTCACGATCGAAGTCGGGGTTGTAGAAGACCGTCGACGCCGTCGCGCTGCCCTGGCTGGTCGTGTTCGTGGCTGCCAACACGTTGTACCCCGCCTGCTTCAGCCGGTTGAAGACGAGGAGGCCGGCGCCGGCCGTGTTCGTCCCGTTGGCCGGGAGCACCTTGATCTGCGCCGGCTCGCGGACAGGAACGGTGAGCGTCGTCGCCGTGGGCGGCCTGACCGTGGCCTCCGGCGTCGACGGAGCGACCGTGCGGACGGCGTTGGAGTACGGGTCGCCGCCACCGCTGCGGAGGAGGACGATGCCGAGGATGACGGCGAGAGCGAGGAGGCCGGCGCCGCGCAGCGCAGCCCCGCCCGCCGACCGGCCGAAGGATCCGTCGGTGGCCGCGTGGCGGGCGGCCATGTCAGCGCGGCTGGTCGGCCGAACGGCCTTCGAAGCGGGCGCGCCGCCGCCTGTTGCGCAGCCGTCGCAGCCGGCGCACGACCAGCGGGTCGTACTCCACGGCGTCGGACGACTCGAGCAGGGCGTTCAGCACCTGGTAGTAGCGCGTGGCCGAGAGTTGAAATCGTTCGCGGATCGCCAGCTCCTTGGGTCCTGGCTCCGCCCACCAGGTCCGCTCGAAGTCGATGATCGCTTTCTCTCGGTCGGAGAGTGCCATCCCAGGCAGCCTGCCCTCCGCGGGAGGGAGGGTCAAGCATCCCCCATCCGCGCAACAGCCGTACGCTGTCCGCTACAAGCCCGAGTAGCTCACCCGGCCAGAGCACCCGCCTTGTAAGCGGGAGGTAGCGAGTTCGAGTCTCGCCTCGGGCTCAGCCTCAGAAGCCCGGAGCCGAGCACTGGCCGGTGCGGTGGCCCCCCACGGTGTTTGGCAGGTGGTCATCGCTGACGGCCGTGTTGCCGGCGCAGCCCAGATTGCCGGTGATGGTGTTCACCTCGATCTCAGGGCCGTCCTCGACCGACGTGACCGTCCCGGTGTTGTTGTTGAACGTCACCGAGCCCCCGACGTGGTTGCCGCTGAACTCGGTGTTCGCGCCGTTCCCCGTGAGGGTGGCGTTGCCGCCGATGCTGTTGCCGCCGCAACCCGGCGAGCCGTCGTCGCCGCCGTCGCCGACCAGGACCGGGCCAGTGGTGTTCGACACCGACAACAGCCCGTTGATGCGGGAGCCGCAGATCCTGATGCTGGTGGCGCCCGTGGCGTCGACGCTGCCCCCGACGGTCGACCCTTCGAGGTCGAGCGATCCGCCGGCGGGCACCTTGACGTTCCCGGTCGCGCTGGCGCCTGAGACGCACGTCTTTCCGGACGAGCCAACCGTCACCGGCCCCGACCCCGAATAGATACGGCTGCAGGGGACATACGTGATGACGACCACGCCGTCGCCGGTGTTCGTCGCCATCTGGAAGTCGCCAGCATCAGGGGCGAAGCCGGAACCGCCGCCACCGCCCGAGGCGTCCGCTCCGCCGCCGCCACCGTAGAGGCCGCCTCCACCGCCACCTGCGCAGCGGTTTGCGCCTGCGCCACCCTGGGGGCCGACGCCCGGAGCGCCGGACGACAGAAGCTGTCCGCTGCCGCCGTCGCCGGCGCCGTTCTGCGTTCCCCCGTAGCCGCCCGAATGACCCGAGAACGCCGGACTGCTCGCGCCGTCTGCTCCGGTCAGCCCGCCGCCGACGCCTCCGACCGTCGCCTGCCCGTCGCCGCCACCACCGCCGGCGGCGAGCAGCAGGGTGCCTGCGTCACTCACGTCGGATCGCCCGCCACCCCCGCCGCCGCTGAAGCCACTGCTACATCCGCCGCCGCCTGCCCCGCCGAAGTTGGCGCCGGCTGGGCCGCCGGAGACGCCCGACGCGTCACCGCCCCGGCCGCCGACGCCGATCGTCAGAGCTTTGCCGGGCGTCACTGGGAGCGTGGCCAGGACGTGCCCGCCCGGCGCCCTCGCCGTAATCACCGCGTCGACGCCGCCGCCCGCCCCCTGGACGTCGAAGGTCGCCGAGGTGACACCGGTCGGCGGCGTCCAGGTCCCGGTTCCGACGGTGCAGGTGACGGTGACGGTCGTCGAGCCCGACTCCGAGCACGTCCCGGTCGCTGTGGCGTAGCCGGTGCCTGCGGGACCGATCGAGGCCACGCCGGCGGCGACGAGTGCCGACAGGCCGACGACAGCGAGCTTGTTCACGGGCGTCCCCCAACCCGAGCGCCGGTCGACGCTCCGTTTGGGGGCAGAAGCTACGGTCGGTGCCGATTGGCGGCAATGGCCATTTCAGGAATGGTCATTCGTCAACGTGGGCTCGCCGCGCCACACGTTGTCCACAGGTTTCGTGGGGGAACCTGTGGATAGCCGCCCTCAGACCAACAGCGCTTCGGCCTCGACCTCGGCGGCGTCGCGCTCGGCCAGGTGGACCTCGAGCTTGCGCTTGATGCGCTGCAGGGCGTTGTCGATCGACTTCACGTGGCGGCCGAGCTCCTCACCGATCTCCTGGTAGGAGCGACCCTCGACGTACAGGCGAAGGACGTCGACCTCGAGGCCCGAGAGCAGCTGCCCCATCGAATCCCGCATGGCACCCATGCGCTCGCTGGAGACCACCTCATCGGCGGGATCGGCCACGTTGTGGTCGTCGAGGAGGCGCTCCACGCTGCATTCGCCCGGATCGTCGGTGCCGCGCACTCCCGAGATCGAGACGTACTGGTTGAGGGGCTGGTGCTTCTGGCGTGTCGCCGTCTTGATGGCGGTGATGATCTGCCGGGTGATGCACAGCTCGGCGAAGGCACGGAACGAGGCCTGGCGGTCGTCGCGGAAGTCGCGAACGGCCTTGTAGAGGCCGATCATGCCCTCCTGCTCGATGTCGTCGAAGTCCGCGCCGACGAGGAAGTAGCCACGCGCCTTCGACCGGACGAAGCGCCGGTACCGCTCGAGGAGAGCGTCGAGCGCCTCAACGTCGCCGAGGCGGTAGCGGGCGACGAGGGCGTCGTCGCTCAGTTCGGCGGAAGAGTCCAGGCAGAGCGGCATTCCTACTCCTGTGGCTGCGTTGGTGGGGTGCGGATTGGCTCGGTGGTGGTGTGATCCCTGGGGGTCCCGAGGACTAGTCCGTTGTAACCATCTTGACCACGGAGTGTCAATGGTCAGTCTGCGCCATACCAATGAC
>JAFASB010000176.1 GCA_019244985.1 Acidimicrobiia bacterium
CATATCGAATGGCTTGGAGGGCCGGCGACCGCCACGCCTAGATTGCTGCCCGCATGACCCAGGTCCCCGAGTACCTGCTCGAACGCTCGCGAGAGCGGCGCGCCGCGCTCGGCCTGCCGCCGTCCGGCGGCGGCGAGGCGCCCGCGCCGGCCGCGCCCGGCGAGGGTGGTGCGGCGTCCGCCCCAGCCGCGGCCCCGGCCGAAGGGGGTGTCCCGGCAACGGCGCCGGCGTCCGCTCCCGCGACCGCTGCCGAGGCGCCCGTCCCCGCCGTCGAAGAGCCCCCGGCGCCCCCGTTCGTGCCGCCGGCGGCGCGCAGCGGGATCCCGGTGTGGGTGGTGCCCGTTCTCGCCATCCTCCCCGTGTGGGCCTTCGCCTATCTGGGCGCTCTCAACCCGCCGTCGGCGGCGGCGCCCGTGCTCACCCCGATCCAGGCGGGCGCCCAGGTCTTCGCAAAGAACTGCAGTCCGTGCCACGGCGCTCAAGGCGAGGGCGGCGTCGGCCCCAAGCTCGCGGGCGGCGAGGCCAAGCTGACCTTCCCCAACGTGGCTGATCACATCGCGTGGGTCGACACGGGCTCGATCTCAAAGGCCAAGGGCACGCCGTACGGCGACCCGGCCCGACCCGGCGGCCAGCACACCGTCAAGGTCGCCGGCATGCCCGCGTTCAAGGGCTCGCTCTCCGACACCGAGATCCAGAACGTCGTGACCTTCGAGAGGGACGGACTGAAGTGACCGGGGACTCCGCCACCCACGACGTCCTCGTCGTGGGTGGCGGACCGTCCGGATCCGCGTGCGCGTACTGGCTGGCCGAGGCCGGCCACGACGTCCTGCTCGTCGAGAAGAAGCGCTTCCCGCGTGAGAAGACCTGCGGCGACGGACTGACGCCGCGGGCCGTGCGCCAGCTCGAGGACATGGGCCTGGCCGAGGAGCTGGCCAAGCACCACCGCTTCGGCGGCCTGCGATCGATCGCATTCGGCAGGACGCTCGAGCTGGCGTGGCCCGAGACGCGGGAGTTCCCGGACTACGGCTACGTCGTCACCCGCCACGACCTCGATGCGTTCGTCGCCGAGCGGGCGGTGAAGGCTGGTGCGACGTTGTGGCAGGAGAGCGAGGCCACTGCGCCGCTCGTCGAGCGCGGGATGGTCCGCGGCGCGGCGGTGAAGCGCAAAGAGCTCGGCACGGTCGAGGAGGTGCGGGCCCGCTACGTCGTCGTTGCCGACGGCGCCAACTCGAGATTCGGGCGGGCACTCGGCACGCAGCGCGATCGCGCCTACCCGCAGGGAATGGCAATCCGCGGCTACTTCACGTCGCCTCGACACGACGAGCCGTGGATCGAATCCCATCTCGACGTGCGCGACAAGGCGGGCAACGTGCTCCCCGGCTACGGCTGGATCTTCCCGGTCGGCGACGGCCGCATCAACGTCGGTGTCGGTCTGCTGTCGACGTTCAACCAGTGGAAGGCGGTGAACACGTCCAAGCTCATGGACGACTTCATCGCATGGGCCCCCGAGTCCTGGGGCATCTCGCCGGAGACGTCGTGCGGGCCGCCGACGGGCGGGCGTCTGCCGATGGGGTTGTCGGTCGGGCCGCGCGTCGGTCCGAACTTCCTCGTCACCGGGGACGCCGGCGGCGCCATCAACCCCTTCAACGGCGAAGGCATCGCGTACGCGTACGAGACCGGGCGGTTCGCGGCGGAGGCGATGCACGAGGCCCTGACCACCGGCAACGGATTGGCCCTGCAGACCTACGACCGCCGGCTCCAGGACGAGTGGGGCCTCTACTACAAGGTCGCCCGCGCCTTCGTCCGCGTCATCGGACACCCCGACGCCATGCGCGTCCTCGTCGGCACCGGCATGCACTCCCGCACCCTCATGGAATGGGTGCTGCGGATCATGTCCAACATGCTCCGCCCCGACGAGCTCGGCCCCGCCGAAGCCATCTACAAGTCGGTGGCAGCGTTGGCCCGCGTCGCGGCCTAGCAGTTCGCAACCGCGGCAACCACGGGGCGGCTCAGTCGCATTTGGCGGTCGTGGGTGCCATAGAGCGACGTCTACGACCGCCAGAACGGGTGCCTCAGCGCTTCGGCGCGCGAGCGGACGAAGGCGGACCTCGCGCCCTAGACGATGGCCCTCGCTGCCGCGGCGGCCAGGTCGGCGGTGCGCTCGAGCTCGTCCTTGGGGTGGGCGAGGCTCGGGAAGATGGCTTCGAACGGGCTCGGCGGCAGTGCGATCCCGCGGTCGAGCATCTGGTGGAAGAACCTGGCGTACCGGTCGCCGTCGGCGGCCTTGGCGGTGTCGTAGTCGGTCACCGGCGCGTCGGCGAAGAACAGGCCGAGCAGCGGACCGACAACCGGGACCTGCACGGCAAGG
>JAFASB010000193.1 GCA_019244985.1 Acidimicrobiia bacterium
GCGGCCACCGTTCACGGGCGACAACGACATGGCTGTCGCCTACCAGCACGCACACGCCGACCCTCCCAAGATCCGGCCCCTCCGGCCCGACGTCTCCCGGCGCCTCGAAAGCATCGTGTTCAAGGCCATGGCCAAGGCCCCCGACGAGCGCTTCGCCACCGCCGCCGACCTCCGCACCGCGCTGCTGAGTGTGCCGTTCGAGCCCGACGGGGACGAGGAGGACCTCACGACGACGATGTTCGTGCGTGACGTACCGCCGGCACCCGCCTACGCGGGCGTGCGGCGCTCGTTCATCGTGCCTGTCGTGCTCGTGGCGGTCATCGTGATCGTTCTCGGCACGGTGGCGTACCTCTTCTGGTCAAGCCGAACCGGCAAGAACCTGCTGACTGGTCAGACCCACACGACCGTCGCCACCAAGCCCCTGGCCCCGGTCGCTCACGCCTTCGACCCGCCACCGGGCGACGGCGCCGAGCATGACTCCGATCTGCCCAAGCTCACCGACGGCGACCCGGCCACGGTCTGGTCGACGGAGCACTACGACAGTGGCCTCGCCGGGCTCAAGCCGGGCGTCGGCTTCACGCTCGTGCTCGCCAACGCGCAGAAGCTCGGGCACCTGCAGATCGTCTCTCCGACGCGAGGTTGGTCGGCGAGCGTGTATGTCTCGTCGGCGGCCCACGCGCAGCTCGAGCAATGGGGCACGCCGGTCGCGTCACACGTAGTCGACGGGACCACGACCTTCGACTTGCACGGGCGTACGGGCGCGGCCGTGCTCGTCTGGATCACAGACCTCGGCCGCAACCAGTCGGTGTCGGTGGGAGAGGCGACGCTCTCCGCTTGAGGGCGGGACGGTGGCGGATAGCCGCGGTGGTCGGCGCCGCCGCGGTGGCGGTGATCATCGGCGTCGCCATCACGCGGGTCACATCCGGCGGCTCGAGTCCATCGGACAAGGCGCTCCCCACCTCGGCGAGCCTGATCCGGGCCGGCAACCTCGGCGACGTCGCCGACGAGCAGCAGCTGCGGGCGAAGCTCGAGCCGACGCTCCTCGGTAACGGCGCGCCGTCAACTGCGCGGTCGACTTCCACCGAGCCACGCTGCACGGCGGCGGCCCACACGTTGCAACCCGCTGGCGCCGTGCGCGTCTACGAGGCGACCGCCACCTGGAGGGGTGCGGCCGCCGACGTGTTCGGGTTCAGCCCGCCGGGCGCTCCGGCGACGAGCTCCCCGCGTCACCCGACTCCGACGCGGGTGTACGTCCTGGCTCGGACGGACTGCCGGCTCCTCGTCTTCCAGAGCTTCGCGCCCTGATGGCAGCACCGGCCGCAGCGAGCACCAGCGCCGCCCACCCGAAGCCGGGGATGTCGCCCGGGAAGCTGGCGCGTGGGCCGATCGAGACGCGGATCGCCCATCCGAGGCCGCCCACGGCGAGCACCGCGCACACCACGGCCAGCCAACTCTCGCCGCGTCGGTGCACCGCGACGGCGGCCTCGGCGACGAAGATGCCGTAGATCAAACCGGCGGCGGCGCCGGTGAGGCCATCGAACTGGTACTCACCGAGGATCGCCGCGCCCAGCACGGTGACGGCCAAGGCGGCCAGAACGGCAAGGACTGCGCGCACGGGGCACAGGGTAGGCTCCCCGCCAATGGCGGACGTCGACACCACGCCTGCGCGCACCAGCGACGACTGGGCCGTTCAGACCGCGGACACCATCGAACGCCTCGTCGAGAGCGTCCGATCGAACACCTCGGATCGGCTGGTATCGGTTGCCCGGCTCGTCGTCTTCGGGCTGTTCGCCGCCATCCTGGGCACGGTCGGCCTGGTCCTGGGCATCAACGCCTTGGTCCGCTTCATGGTCAGCTACGTCGGGAGCGCATGGGTGACGTACTACATCCTCGGCGGACTATTCACGCTCGCCGGGTTGTTGCTCTGGCGGCACGCGTGGAAGCACCCCGCGCGCGACAACTGACACCTACGGCAAAGAGGACCACCGTTGGCCGATCCTCGTGACGTCCTGATCATCGGCTCGGGCCCCGCCGGCCACACGGCCGCCCTGTACACGGCCCGAGCCAACCTCCATCCGCTCGTCCTCGAGGGCGAACCTTCGTCGACGAGCGACCAGCCCGGCGGTCAGCTCATGCTGACCACCGACGTCGAGAACTTCCCCGGCTTCGTCGACGGCGTGCAGGGCCCCGAGCTCATGACGATCTTCAAGGAGCAGGCCGCCCGGTTCGGCGCCGAGTACGTGACGGTCAAGGCAAACAAGGTCGACTTCTCGGTGCGCCCGTTCGCGGTGTGGGCCGACGACGAGGAGTACCGGGCCCGGGCCGTGATCATCGCCACCGGCGCCCGATCGCTCATGCTGGGCCTCGAGTCCGAGCGCCGCCTCCTCGGCTACGGCCTGTCGACGTGCGCCACCTGCGACGGGTTCTTCCACCGCGGCGAGCAGATCGCCGTCGTCGGCGGCGGGGATTCGGCGGTTGAAGAGGCGATCTTCCTCACCCGGTTTGCCGACAAGGTCACGCTCATCCACCGCCGCGATGAGCTGCGGGCGTCCAAGATCATGCAGGACCGGGCCTTCGCCAACGGCAAGATCGAGTTGCGGTGGAACGCCACGGTCGACGAGGTGCTCGGGGACGGAAAGGTGTCGGGTCTCCGCCTCCGGGACACGCAGAGCGGCGAGGTCTCCGAGCTTCCCGTCAGCGGCGTGTTCGTCGCCATCGGCCACGCGCCGAACACCGACGTCTTCCGCGGCCAGATCGACATGGACGAGAACGGCTACATCGACACCCACGACGGCACGCGCACGAACATCGAGGGTGTGTTCGCGGCCGGCGACGTGCAGGACCACGTCTACAGGCAGGCAATCACCGCTGCCGGCTCCGGGTGC
>JAFASB010000232.1 GCA_019244985.1 Acidimicrobiia bacterium
GTAACAAGGCGGCACCCGCCCCTGAGGCACCCGAGGAATCCGCTCCCGCAACGCCGCCCGAAGAGCGGCTGACCGCCTACGACGCGTACGGGCGTGCGGTGTCGCTCAGCCGCGACGAGTACCGGACCCGCGTTTTGCCGGCCACCCTGCGCAAGAACTGGGACAACCCGCCCGGTCTGTACGGCGCCATCGTCCAGGGCCTGCGCGACGACTTCGCCGCCGACCTCGTCGACGCCTCCGAGCACCTGCTCCAGATCGACCCCGACCCCGAGCGGGCGACCACGGCCCGGGGCATCGTCCTGATGAAGACCGGCGACCTCGACGGCGCCGAGGAAGCGCTGCGCCGCTACCACGGCCAGCACGACCCGTCGGGCGTGATCCTCACCAACCTGGCCAAGGTCGCCGCCGAGCGGGGCGATCACGACCGGGCGCGCGAGCTACTGGCCGAGGCCCTCCAGGTCGACCCCAACCTCGAGAACGGCCTGCTCTGGTGGGCCGCGCTCGCCCGGGAAGCCGGCGGCGAGCAGGCCTACCTGGAGGCGCTGGAGAGCATCGCCGAGGTCGACGGCAGCTGGCGGCCACAGCTGTGGCTGGCCCGCCAGCGTCTCGAC
Source organism: Acidimicrobiia bacterium (assembly GCA_019244985.1). Taxonomy (GTDB): domain Bacteria; phylum Actinomycetota; class Acidimicrobiia; order Acidimicrobiales; family AC-14; genus CADDZP01. The sequence continues at coordinate 612 of JAFASB010000232.1, forward strand.
GAGGGCGACCTGGAAGGTGCGCTCGCCCTGTACAGCGGCGTTCTGACCCTCGCCGCCGACCAGTCCGACGCCCTGCTGATGATCAGCGGCGACCTCGGCAACGCCGGCCACGTCGACGCCGTGTTCGAGCTGGTCTTCCCCCGCTACGTCCCCGAGCGCCACGCCCTGAGCGTCGGGTTCAACCTGCTCAACGCTTGCGTGCAGGCGCGCCGCCGGACCGAGGGCGAGGCCCTGCTCCACCGCATCGGCCTGCTGAACGCCCCCCACGCCCGCGACCAGATCGCCACCTTCGCCCGCAGCCTCGACGAGCTCAAGGCCGCGGAACTCGGGCCCGCGGTAGCGGCCGAGCCCGACGCCGCACCCACAATCGTCGACGTCCCCCGACCGTTGTGGCACACCTACCTCGGCCGGCCGGACTGGCTGCTGCCGTCGGTGACGCGGCGAACCAGCGTCGGCATCCTCACCCTCGCCGACGCCGGCGGCCAGGAGCGCGTCGGGGGCGGGCCCGAGCCGGCCACGACCGTCGGCGGACTGGCCCGGTCGACGCCGTTGGCCCTGGCCGAGGCCCTGCTCTACACCTCCGACATCGAGGCCACGGCGGTCATCCCGGTCGTGCGCGGCCTGGGCCCGGTCGTCCCCGCCGAGGGGTGGGCGCCCGAGGACGTCATCGACCTCGGCCGCAGCGAAGGCGCCGAGCTGAACTACGTCGTCACCGGATCGGTCGCCCAGTCCGACGCCTCCACGTCCGTGCGCCTTGAGCTGTGGGACATCGAGCGCGGCGAGGCCGTCGACTCGCGAGCCAAGGAGACGACGGCCGAGGACGCGGGAGCCGCCCTCCTGGACCTCGGCCTGCAGGTGATGAGCCGGCTGGTCGACGAGAACAAGGCGTCCGCCATCACCGAGCAGACCCACTACGCGGTGCCGACCGAAGGCTTCCTCGATGGCTACCTCACGTCGAGCGACGAGCTCTTCGCCCTTACGCTCGCCGGCGAAGGGCTCACCGACGCCGAGCGCCTGTACGGAGAGCGGGACATCCTCAACCAGATACTCAACCTGGGGCTCGCCCACCGCCAGTTGCTGTTGCCGAAGCTCGTGTTCCTCGCCGCGCTGACGCTGAACAAGGCGCGTGGTTCCAGCCTGTACCAGGAGTACCGGGCCACGGCGCTGGCGATGGCAGACGCCGAGAAGGACCCGGGCACCGACGCCTTCGCCGTCACCGCCGTCGCCTACCACCTCTTCGACCGCAGCGAGGCCTTCGAGACCCGCCGTCGCCAGCTCGAAGAGCAGGGCCGGAAACCGGTCGCCGACTGGCTGGCGTCGCTGCGGCAGCCCGCTCAATGAGCAAGGCGCTCGACGCACTCGTCGAGCTGCTCGACCTCGAGGCCATCGAGGTCAACATCTTCCGGGGCCTGAGCCCCGACGAGGAGCGCCAGCGCGTGTTCGGCGGCCAGGTCGCCGGCCAGGCACTGGTCGCGGCGGGAAGAACGGTCGAGGACGGCAAGC
>JAFASB010000261.1 GCA_019244985.1 Acidimicrobiia bacterium
CGTGACCCAGTAACCGAAGTACGCCAGGCCGCCGCTGATCATGAGGCCGAGGCCGAGGACGCCGCCCGAGATCAGATACGGGAACTGCTGGATTATCAGCGCCTTATGAGAGGCGCCGTACCAGGCGAGGATGATGAGTGCGATCCCGAGAGGCACCATGATCGCCCCGACGATCAGCACCCATCGATCGACGGGGATCGCCGACAGCGACTGCCGCGTGCGCAGGTTCTTGACCGCCGAAGCCAGGCGCTGCTGCCGCGACCCGGCGCCGTTGGTGGACGGCTCCGCGGTGGTGGAGACGCTCGCTACATCGGTCATCTCTTCTGCTCCTCGAGGGGACAGGTGGCGGCCGCCGGCGCCTCGGCGAACACGTCGTCGGTGACGCGGCGCAGACCGAAGCCGAGGGCGAGGGCAACGATGACGGCGAAGAGCACGAGGCCCCACGCTAGGCCGAACGAATTCAGGATGGGCTGGAAGGGCACGATGGCCGCGGCGTGACGCGACGACCGCGGGAGCGCCGACGGCGGCGTTGCGATGCTGCCCAGGCCGGCGGGCGGGATCTCCAGTCCGGCAACGGCCGTGTTGTCGCCGCCGCCGCTGTTGGTTGTACCGGCGTCAGCGGGCGGCTCACTGTTGTCGCTGCCGAAGCCCTGCGCCGAGTCCACGTTCGCCGTCGCTCCCCCCAGCGAGATCGTGAACGAGTTCTGGATGGCGCCGGGGAGAACCTGGTCCTTGTCGTCCTCGTACTGGACGACCAGCGCCCCGGCGGTCGCCGAACCGGTGGCGCCGTTGATCGAGTTGTCGGTCGGCACCAGTTTGATGGTGAGCCCCGACTTGGCCAGCGCCTGGGCGACGACCTGGTTGATCTGCTTGTGGAGCGGGTTCGACTGGCCGGCGAGGTGGACGCCCTGGTCGTCGACCGTGGCCGATAGGCCGGCGATCTTGAGGCCGTCGATCGTCGTGTGCGCGTCGGCCGTAGCCGTGTTGCCGTCGGTCGTCAGCTTCGCGGTGCTGAGCACCCGGCCGATCGTCACCATCCCACCGGCGAGCACGACGCCGTCGGCTTCACTCTTCGCCTCGGTCGTCCCGGCCGTGTCGGTGAGCGTGTTGATCGTCTGCGCCGTCATGTTTCCGACAACCCCGACGCCGGGTGCGCCGAAACCGTCGAGGGCGCCGAATGCCGTCGTCTTCTTGCCGCCGTCGGTGATGTGGGAGTTGATGGTCGCGCCGGGAATGTCCTTGTAGTCAGCGTCCTGTGGCGCTTGCGGGAAGAACGTCTCGGCCTTCACGGGGTCGTTGAACGACTGGCCGTGATCCTTCAGTTGTTGGGGGATCGGTATGCACGCGGGCGGCGGCAGTCCCGGAACCGGCAGCACGGGCGTGCACTCCTGGTTGAGCTGCTGCAGCGCGGAGCCAAAGTTGCCGCCCAGCGGACCGGGCCAGAAGATCGACGCCAGTGCGTGCCCGATCGGTCCGGTGTCCGTTGTGCTCTGGGCAGCAGGGACGCTGCCGTCGAAGACCGGATGCGTCGGCGACGGGATGAGCGGGCTGTCGTAGAGGACGTTGACGGCCTGGGCCCGGGCGTCGAGCTTGTAGCCCCCCAGAGGCGTGCCACTGTCCGACGTCTGGGCGAGCACCGCCGTCGACGAACCGACGAGAAGGGCGGCCGCGCCCAGGACGACGGCGACCCTGGGCCACCGCCGTCTCATGCGGCACCGCCGAGATACGCCTCAGACACCACATCTGCCAGATCGGCAGGCTGACCGACGTGCTGAACCCGACCTTGCACCATGATCGCCGCGTAGTCCGCGATTGCGAGCGCCGTACGGGCGAACTGCTCGACGAGGAGGATGGCGACGCCCTCGGCAGCCAGCTGTGACAGGACCTCGTAGAGCTCGGCGACGATCAGCGGGGCCAGGCCCATCGACAGCTCGTCCACGAGCAGCAGCGACGGGTTCGAGCTGAGGGCGCGGGCCATCGCCAGCATCTGCTGCTGGCCGCCCGACAGCGTTCCGGCCAGCTGCTTGCGGCGCTCGCCGAGAATCGGGAACCGCCCGTAGGCGATCTCCTCGACCTCGTCCTCGTAGTTTCCGGCGTACGTCATCATCCGCAGGTTCTCGCCGACCGTCAGGTTCGGGAAGACGCCCCGGCCTTCGGGAATGCTCACCAGGCCCGCCCGGGCGAGGCCGTCGCTGGACGCGCCGTTGACATGGGTGTCCGCGACGTGGACGCATCCGCGCGTCGGTCGCAAGCGCCCGTCGATCGTCTTCAGCGACGTGGTCTTGCCGGCGCCGTTGGGTCCGAGCAGCGCGAACACGCTGGCCTCGGGGACGACGAGATCGACGCCGTGGAGGACCTCGATGCGCCCGTAGGCGGCGTGCAGATCGCGGAGCTCGAGTGCGGCGGCCATCGCTACGAAGGCACCACTTCTTCTTCGGGGGCAGCGTCCTCGTCGGCGCCCAGGTAGGCGGCCTGCACGCGAGGGTCGGCTTTGATCTTCGAAGGCGGGCCCTCGGCGATCTTCTTGCCGAAGTCGAGAACGTGGATCAGCTCACACACGCGCATGACGAGCTCGACATCGTGCTCGACGAGCAAGATCGCCAACCCCTCCTGGGCGAGCTCGAGCAGCAGGTCGCCGAACGCCTCGGTCTCCTGGGTGTCGAGACCGGAACCGGGCTCGTCGAGCAGCAGTAGACGGGGGTTGGCGGCGAGAGCGCGGGCCAGCTCGACGAGACGGGCAAGGCCGGTCGGCATGGCGTCGACGCGCTCGTTGGCCGAGCTCGTGATGCCGACCCGCTCGAGGACGGTCTCGGCGACCTCCTTGGGATTCGATCCGTCCTTCGACCACCGCCGTCGGATCTCGGCGGCAACGAGCACGTTCTCGCGCGCCGTCAGCGAACCGAACACCTCGAGGCGCTGGAACGTCCGGGCCAGCCCCATGCGGGCGCGCTGATGGGCCTTGAGGCCGGAGACGTCCTGGTCCTCGATCCGGACCCGGCCGGACGTCGGGTCCTGGAGCCCGGTGATGACGTTGAACAGCGTGGTCTTGCCGGCGCCGTTGGGCCCGATCAGGCCGGTGACACGACCCGGATCGGCCGTGAGCTCGACGTCCTGCAGGGCCATGACGCCGCCGAAACGGACGCTGACCTCCTCAACCGACAGGAGCGACAATGCTCTCCACCTCCTGTGTGAGTTCAACGTCCGCGACGTCGTCTTCTCGCGCCGGCTGCTTGCGGAACCGGTCGAAGGCGCCGCTGATCTGGCCGACGATGCCGTTGGGGCTGCGGGCGATCGTCATGGCGCCGAGGCCGGCGCCGAGGAACGTGATGTTCTCGATGCTGACGTTCTTGGAGATGATGTAGAAGCCCGGGCCCAGCAGCATCCCGCCCAGCCAGGCGCCCGACACGGTGAGAATGCCGCCGATGGTGACCATCAGCAGCACGACGAGGCTCTGGACGTAGACGAAGTTGTTGGAGCTGATGCTGCCCCCGAGGCCGCCGAAGAAGGCACCGCCGACACCGGCCATGGCCGCCGACAAGGCGAACACCCCGACCTTGGTGCGCGTCAGGTTGAGGCCGAGGGTCGCACACGCCGCCGGGCTGTCCTTCATCGCCGCGAGCAGGCGGCCGAACGGTCCTCGACGGATGGCGAGCACGAACGCACCCATGAGCACGAAGACGACGGAGAGCAGCACGGTGTAGGCCACCTGGCCGTCGAAGGAGACGCCGAGCAGGCTCAGCCGGTGGAAGACCTTGCCGCCGCCGCCGCCGAACACCTGCAGGAAGAAGAGGTTGTCGGCGAGCACGGCGAACGCCAGCGTCGACAGAGCCAGGTACAGGCCGGTGAGGCGCAGAGCGGGCAGCGAGATGACGGCGCCGACGACGCCCGCCGCCCCGGCCGCGGCAAGCACGCCGATCGGCGACGAGCCGTGCGAGACGTAGGAGGCCACCACCGCACCGATGCCCACGAACGTCATCTGGCATAGGGAGGTCTGACCGCCGTACCCCGCCAGCAGGACGAGCGACAGCATGATGATCCCGAAGGCGAGGCCTTGGCCGAAGCTCGCCAGGTCGGGCCCTGAGATGGCGCTGGCGACGATCCATGTGCCGACGACGAGGGCGGCACCGACGACGCCGACCTCCCGCCATCCGGGGATCCTCGGCGTGCGGGTGCCGACCAGCCTGCCCACGCGCAGCCGGACCTGGGGCAGGAACAGCAGCACCGCGAACAGGAAGAGCATCGGGAGGCTGGGCTTGATGTGTGAAAGGAAGCCGCTCGTCGGCAAATAGCCCACGGCGTACGCCTCGCCGAGGCCAAGGGCGAGGGCGCCGGCGAACGTCAGCGGCAGGCTCTTGAGCTGGCCGACGATCGCCGCTGCGTAGGCGCTGATGACGAGGAACGTGAGGTTGAGGACGCTGAGGCCGAGCTTGGGGGCGAGGAGGATGCCGGCGATGGCGGCGAGCATCGTGCCGAGCGACCAGCTGAGCGCCGAGACCCGCGACGGGCGGCCGCCGTTGAGGGCGGTGAGGTCGCGGTCGTCGACGACGGCGCGCATGGCGATGCCGGTGCGCGTCCTGAACAGGATCAGGCGGAGCAGGATGGCGACAGCGCCGGCGACGGCAATGGATATGAGCTCGTGCCAGCTGACGTTCACACTGAAGATGCGGACGGTGTTGCCGGCGAAGAACTCGGGCATGGCGCGCGGCTCGGTCTGCTTCCACCAGGTGAGACCGAGCCCGATGAGAAACAGCAGCAGCCCGAGGGTGACCATCAGCGACGTGCCCGTGTCGGAGCCCCGGACGTTGCGCATCAGCACGCGCTCGATGAGCGCCCCGAACAAGGGGGCGATGACGAACAGCACGGCGATGAGCGCGAACGGCGCGGCCCAGTGGAAGTGGACCCGCAGCTGCCAGTACAGGAAGGCCATCAGCATGCCCATGGCCCCGTGGGCGAAGTTGAAGATCCCCGAGGTCGTGTAGGTCACGACCAGGCCGCTGGCCGCGACCGCGTAGACGGCGCCGGTGACGATTCCGGTGATCGTGAAAGCAAGGAACTCAGTCACGCGCCCCCCCTTCCCTCACGCGTGGAAGTAGTCGCCCTGGTTGCACAAGAAACCCGATGGTGGGTCGGACCGAACGAACTTGCCGTTCTGCACGCCGATCACGATGAAGCACGTCGGCGGCCGCTTGGACGCGGGACCGGCAGGCGCCAGCATCCCGTTGCCGTCGAAGTTGTCGATCTGCTTGAGCTGGGCCATGACGTTGGCCCGCGTCGGCTTCGGACCGGCGGCCTGGAGCGCCTGCACGAACAACCGGGCCGACTCCCACCCGAAGGCGGCGAAGATGTCGGGCTTGCCGCCGACCTGCTTCAGCCACTTGTTGAACAGCTGAACCTCGGGTATGGCGTCCTCGCCCTGGAACATCGCCAGCTGCTGGTCGATCAGCGAACCGTTGGTAGCGGGCGCCGCATCCGACGTGATGAATGCGGGGTCGTAGGCGTTGGCGCCCCAGTTGGCGAACGGCACCGAGAAACCCTGCTGCTTCATGGCCTTGGCGACACGGACGAAGGCGCCGACCTCGCCCGTCATCATGATCCCCTTGACGCCCTTCTGCTGCATGGCGACGACGTCGGAGGTGAAGTTCGCCTCGGTGGGCTCGATGACCCGGCTGTAGACGAAGTTGTAGCCGACCGATCGGGCGGCCTTCATCTCGCCGTCGGCTGCATCCTTGGCGGACTGGGCGTCCTCGATGAGGATCGCCATCTTGGAGATGACGTCGGGTCCGAACTTGGCCTTGAAGTAGTTCAGCGAACCCAGGCGCCAGCCGGGCGGGAGCGGCTGGGGCGAGAAGTTGTTCGGGAGGCTGGAGTGCTCGTGCGACAGCGCGTAGGCCACGTCGGGAACGTCGGGATGGGCCTGCAGGGCCGCTGAGCCGCCCTGGTCGACGACCGAGAAAGACCCGACGAACCCGAAGTCCTTGCCGATGGCGTCCTCATACTGGGCCTTGTTCTGGTTGACGTCGAACTGGTCGTCGCGCGCGTCCAGGTTGAGCTTGCGACCGCAGACGCCGCCCTGGGAGTTCATGTAGTTGAAGAACGCCTGGGTGCCGTCCTTGGCCCCCTTGAACAGACCGGGGACCGGCCCTGTGAGCAGGGAGACGTTCGCCAGCGTGATGCTGTTGCTGGTGACGCCGACGTCGGTGTTGCCACCCTGGGAGGCACACGCGCCCGCGCCACCTTGAGCCTGGTTGGCGCCCGCCGCCGATTGCGTCGAGCCGCCGCCCGCCGCGCTGGTGGCTCCGCCACCGCCGGAGGTACTGCCGGCTGCGGCGCCGCCGGACTGGTCACCAGCGGCCGCCGCGCCAGAGTCCTCTGAGGTCGCTCCGCCCGCACTCGCGACCTGACCGCCGCCGGCCGCGGCCTTCGCCAGCTGGTCTTTGGTGAGTCGGGCCCCACACCCGGCGCTCACCAACATCATGGCGATCGCAATCGCCGCCATCTTCGTCGAGCGCACCCATCTCCCCCTTAACACCTTCGCGGTTCGGCGCCCGCCCCCCGGAACCCGAAGGGTACAGCCCCTTACAGATTCCTCACACGCGGCTGACATCCTGCTCACCGGGTTGCCCGACACTCGCATTGTCACCTCATCCCAACCAGGAGTTCGAAGCGATGCTCAAGCGAAATCTCGCAGTCCTCGTGCTGGTCGGCGCCCTGTTGGGCGGCGGCGCCTATGCGTGGGCTCAGACCAGCGACACGT
>JAFASB010000413.1 GCA_019244985.1 Acidimicrobiia bacterium
ATGGACGTGGGCTCCAACCAGAAGCTGTGCCAGGCCATGGATCGCGCCGGCTGGACGAAGCAGCCCACGTCGCTGAAAGCGAAGGTGTCCACCATCGAGGCATGGAGCGAGAAGGTCGGCAGCGACTTCAGCTCACCGTGCCGGAACTTCGTGTACAGCGTCGGCAACAGCGATCCCTACAGCGACACGGGCAATCCGGTCGTGGGCCAGTTCCGGGCCGACTTCGCCAAGTACCAGCCGGGTCGGTTCCTGCACCAGTGGGCCGCCGAGGGCTACGCCATCGGACTCGAGTTCCAGCACGCCGCCGAGTCGATGGGCGCCAACCTGACCCGCAAGGGCTACATGGCGTGGCTCAACGGTCTCAACCGCTACACGCTCGACGGCTTCACCAGACCCTTCGACTACAAGCCGATCAATCCCGCGGGGACCACCCCCGACTGCTTCTCGGTGGTCCAGTGGGACGACGGCGCCCAGACGTTCAAGACCCTGGCCCCGATCACGACGTGTTATCCCGACGCGAAGTGGGCGGGTGTCCCGGCGACCGACGACGGCTCCTGACGCCCGCGCCGGCGTCCACATCGCCGGCGTTTCCAGGCGCTTCGGCAGTACCGCGGCCATCTCCGACGTCACGTTCGACGTGCACGCGGGCGAGGTGCTCGGTCTGCTCGGCCCCAACGGGGCGGGCAAGACCACGACGATGCGCGTGATGACCGGGTACCTGCGCCCGACCTCCGGCCGCGTGCTGGTCGACGGCATCGACATCGCCGACGACCCGGTCGCGGCCCGCCGGCACATCGGCTATGTCCCCGAGTCCTCGGCCGTCCCGGGGGAGATGAGCGTCGTCGGTTTCCTGCGCTACTGCGCACGGCTCCGGAGAGTGCCGCGCCGTGATCGGCAGAAGGCGGTCGCCAGCGCGCTCCGACAGGCTGGGCTCGGAGGTGTGGCCCATGCCCGAATCGGGACCCTCTCCAAGGGTTACAGGCAGCGGGTGGCGATCAGCCAGGCCCTCGTGCACGACCCCGATGTCCTCGTCCTGGACGAGCCGACGGCGGGCCTCGACCCGCGCCAGGTGGCTGAGACGCGGGACCTCATCGCCAAGCTGGGGCGCACCCGGAGCGTGCTGCTCTCGAGTCATCTGCTGCCCGAGGTCTCGACGCTGTGCAAGCGGGTGGTCGTCCTGGACAAGGGCCGCGTGCTCGCCGTCGCCGACGTCGCCACCCTCACGGCGGCGACGGGAACACGGCTCGAGCTCAGGGTCAGCGGCGATCCGGCCCGGGTGGTGCAGATCGTGTCGGGACTCGCCGGCGTGGATTCGGCGTCGGTCCGGGGGGAGCTCGTCGTCGTAAGCGGCACCGGAGCCGACCTCGCTCAACGGGTGGCGGCGGCCATCGTCGACGCCGGGATCGGGCTGCTCGAGCAGCGGGTGACGTCGTCGGGCACCCTCGAGGAGGCCTACCTGAACCTCGTCCGCGAGTAGTCGCGCGGTAGCAAGAGAACAGTGCGACAAGCGGTCACCATCGCCGCACGCGACCTGCGCGCCACGTACGTGTCGGCATTCGGTGTCGGGTGCACGGCGGCGTTCGCGGCCTTGGCGGGTGTGCTCCTCGTGTTCGACCTGCGCGGCAATCAGGCGCGGCTCGACCTGTGGTTCTCCTCACTGTTCGTCGCCCTCGGCCTGCTGGCTGCCCTGCTCACGCAGCGGGCCTTCGCCGAGGAGGAGCGCTCGGGCACCCTCGAGCTCCTGCTGACCTCGCCCGTGCGCTTCTGGCAGGTCGCGCTCGGCAAGCTGCTCGGGGTCGCCGGTGTCCTGCTCGCCGCCATCGCCGCCACGATCGTCTGCCCACTGCTCGTCGCCAGCATGGGCAACCCCGACGGTGGCCCGGTCGTGACCGGGTACATCGGGCTCGTCCTCGTCGGCGTCGGCTTTCTCGCCCTCGGACTCGCGGTGTCGTCGGCGACACCGAATCCCTTGGTCGCCGCGGCAGGAACGGCCGGCGTGCTCGTTGCCCTGTGGCTGGCCGGCGTCCTCGCCGGTGGCCTCGGCGGACGTCTCCACGTCGTGCTCCAGTACCTGTCGCCGACGAGCCACGTCACCGGGTTCCTGCGCGGCACGCTGGCCGTCACCGACGTCGCCTACTTCCTGTCGATGACGGTGGTCGGGTTGGTGGGCGTTATCGCCGTCCTCGGGAGGCGAAGGTGACAGGGCAGTCAACGTGACACGGAGGCGGCGTGCCCTCGTCGTCGGGCTCGTGGTGGTCGCGGCCGTTGTCGGTGGCAACCTGCTCGCCTACGCCCACAACGCCCAGGCCGACCTGTCGGCGACCCACCGTTTCAGCCTGGCTCCCCAGACCAAGGGCGTGCTCGATCAGGTCACGGCGCCGCTGAAGGTCACGGCCTTCCTCAACAACGCCGGCGCGGCGGCGCGCGACGCCCGGTTCCTGCTGGCCCGCTACCACGAGCTCAACCGCCACATCTCCTTCTCCGTGGTCGACCCCGACGCGGATCCCACTGCGGCGCGCCGGTACGGCATCACGGCGTACTCGACGGTCGTGCTCACCTACAAGGGCCGCCGCGTCGACGCGGCATCGGTCGACGAGCTCGACATCTCCACCGCCATCCTGCGGCTCGTACGCGGCGGCACGAAGACAGTGTGCGTCCTGACCGGCCACGGCGAACCGGCGCTCGACGACACGACGGGGATGGGGCTCTCGAAGGTCGCCGACGTCTTCCGTCACAACGCGTACGACGTGCGCACGGTCGACCTGACCGTGGGTCAGGCGACCGTGCCGGCCGACTGCGTAGCGCTGTTCGACTTCGGGCCTCGCGATCCGCTCGGACCACGAGAAGCGCAGGCCGTAAACGCCTACGCCAAAGCGGCCGGGCGCGTGATGATCGTCGCGTCGTCGCTGACCACCGCTGACCCCAACCCAATCACCGAGCCGTGGGGCGTCCACTTCCTCGGCGGGGTCGTGGTCGACCCCCAGCGCAGTGAAGGCGGAGACCCGACGAACGTGGTGGTCGAGAACCTGCCCTCGTCCAGTCCCGTCGTCGATGGCGTCACCCGGCTTCAGTTCCCGGTGACGGCCGGGCTCGCGGTTGCGTCGGACCTGCGTGACGGCCTGACCGTCGAGCGCCTGGGCGTCACGTCGGACGCCAGCTGGGTCGAGTCCAATCCAGACGTCGAGATGTCGTTCGACAAGAACGACATCCCCGGTCCCGTCGTCGTCGCCACCGCATCGGACGACAGCCGCGTCGAGAGCTCGGGCGAGCAGCGGGTCCCCGGCGGGGGCGCGCGGGTCGTGCGCACGCGGGTGCTGATCACCGCGTCGGACACCTGGCTCACCAACGACTTCATCGA
>JAFASB010000003.1 GCA_019244985.1 Acidimicrobiia bacterium
CCCATCACCCCGCCGCCGCCCCAACCGCCGCCGCCTCCGCCCCCGCCGATGCGGGCCTGGGCGTTGACGTTCAGGGCGCGCGCCGCGGCGCCGCCGTTGCCGTTGCCGTCGCTGTTCGACACCGGCGTCCACGCCGAGGCCGTGAGCGCAGGGGCAACGGCTTCCTCGAGCTCGTCGACCTCCTCGGTCTCGCAGTCGTCACCCGGTCCGGCGAGGAGGCGCCGGTAGAGGGGACAGCGGGCCATGAGCTGGTCGTGGCTGCCGCTGTCGATGACCCGCCCACCGTCGACCACGGCGATGCGGTCGGCCAGTCGCAAGGTCGACCGCCGGTGGGCGATGAGAAGCGTCGTGCGGTCCTGCAGCAGCCGCCGCAGGGTGGCGTGGATCTCCTCTTCGACGCGTGCGTCGACGGAGGAGGTGGCGTCGTCAAGGATCAGGACATGGGGGTCGGTGAGTAGCGCCCTCGCCAAGGCGACGCGCTGGCGCTGTCCGCCCGACAGCGTGAGCCCGCGCTCGCCGACCACGGTGTCGTAGCCGTTGGGGAGGGCGAGGATGAACTCGTGGGCCTCGGCCGCCTTCGCTGCCTCGACCACTTCGTCGAACGTTGCGTCGGGAACCCCGAAGGCGATGTTGTTGCGCACGCTGTCGGAGAACAGGAAGCTCTCCTCGAACACCACGCCGATCTGGCGGCGGAGCGACTCGAGCGTGACGTCGCGGACGTCGGTGCCGTCGATGCTCACCGAGCCCGACTGCACGTCGTAGAAACGCGGGAGCAGCAGTGACACGGTCGACTTGCCCGAGCCGCTCGCGCCGACGAGAGCGACGACTTCGCCGGGGTGCACGTGCAGCGTGAAGCCGTCGAGGACGGGCTCCGAGCGCATGTAGCCGAAGCGAACGTGGTCGAAGTCGAGCTGGCCACGCACGGGCGGGAGCGTGCTGGCGTCGGGCGACTCGGTGACGAGCGGATTGGACTCGAGCAGCTCGAAGATCCGCTCGGCGCCAGCACGAGCCTGCTGGCCGATGGCGACGAGCCCGGCGAACATGCGGGCGGGCGAGGCCAGCTGCACCAGGTAGGACGAGAAGGCGAGGAACGTGCCGAGGGTGATGTGGCCGTGCAGCGCCAGCCAGCCGCCAAGGGCGAGCACGGCGACCTGCCCGAACGCGGGCAGCGCCTGCAAAGCAGGAACGAACACGGCCTGGATGCGCACGAGGCGCATGCGCGAGCGGAACAGCGTGTCGGACCGGTCGGTGAGGCGGCCGAGCTCGCGCTGCTCCTGGCCGAACCCCTTGACGACGCGCACTCCGGTGACGGTCTCGTCGACGACGCCCGCGACCTCGGCCGCCTGCTGCTGGGCGTCCCAGCTCGCGGGGAACACACTCGAGCGCATGCGCAGGGCCACGAGGAACAGGAGCGGCACGACGGCGACGGCCACCAGGGTGATCATCGGCGAGAGGATCACCATGATCACGAGGGAGACGACGAGCAACACCAGGTTTCCGCTCATGATCGGCAACCACGCGAGCAGCCCCTGCAGGAGGGCCCCGTCGCTGCTCGCCCGGGATACCAGCTGACCGGTCTGCAGCTCGTCGTGGCGGGCGAAGTCGAGGCGCTGCAAGGTGTCGTAGATCGCGGTGCGCAGGTCGTGCTGCACGGCGAGGGCGACGCGGCCGCCGTAGAAACGCCGGACGTACGCGGCGCCGAAGCGGATGACGCCGGCGAGCACCAGCAGCGACAGCCACGGCCAGATCGCCGACTTCGGATGAAGGGTGATGTTGTCGAGCAGGACCTTCTCGACGACAGGCGTGAGGGCGGCTATCACCATGCCGACGATCGCCACGCCGAAGGCGAGAAACACGTCCTTCTTGTGCCGTGCCAGCCACGGCATGAGCTTCCGGACCCAGCCGGCTTCCTTCTCGCTCACGGGCGGCCTGCCAGCCGGTCGGACCGCGCGCGGTCGAGGGCGATGCCGAGGTGCTCGAGTGCCTGCTCGACGGCCGCAGGATCGTCGGCGTGGGCGATGACCTCGTGCAGCCGCGCGTGCATCGCGTGCTCGGCGTTGTACAGGGCTTTGCGCCCCGCGGCAGTGAGGGTGATCTTGGTAGCGCGCCGGTCGTCGGAGTCGGCGGTCCGCTTCACGTAGCCCCGGTCGACGAGCCCGTCGACGACGGCAGTGATCGTGGGCTTGGCGACCGCCAACCTGTCAGCTAGGTGCGATGCGCGCTCGCCACCTTCATCGACCAGTGCGAGCACCCGCAGTTGAGGCAGCGAGAGGTCACCGGCGCCACGCTCGAGCATGCGGGCCACCCGGATCAGTGTGCGTACGTGCGCGTCTCCCATTGCCCAGAACAAACTAGTTCGGGTGTCGAACTATTCCGACGCTGAAAGGTCGCGTGCTTCGCCCGTCAGGCGGCGAGCCGCGGGGCGGAAGCCAGCGGGTCCTCGTCGTCGGGGTAGTCGGCGTCGTCCGACAGGAGTCCCGCCGCGCGATCGATCGACCCGTAGAACAGGAGCGCCGTGAGTGAGAAGAGTCGTCGGATCATGCTCATAAGAACGTTTTGGTTGCCCAAAACCGTCCGGTCTCGGACAGCGACATCTTTCACACGGTCAGCGACGGCGAAGGGCGACCGCTCCAAGCGCGAGCGCACCTAGCCCCAGCACCAGCCGCCACGGGTCGTCGCCCGTCGCCGGGAGGCGTGAGGTCGGCACCGCACCGTGGGCTGACACTGTGACACCCAACACATCGGCACCTGCAGGCGCCGAGCGGGCGACGACGTTGTGCAGCTGCACCGGCTTCGAGGGTGAGGTCGTGCCGTCGCCGAACGACAGCCACACCCCGCTCGACGCGGTCTCGCCGACGCCGGCAACGGCCCAGTTGCACACTCCGCTCGGGAAGATGCTCCGCAGGACGGCGAGGTCGACGGCCGTGACCGACGCCGGATAGTCCGTGCGGTCGACGGGCTTGAGTGTGCACTTCAACACGTCCTCGCTCCGGGGCCCGCCTGCGGCCTGCCGCGGCGTTGCGTCTGCCAGCGACGAGCACGGGCTCGTCCCCCGGATCCCGATCCCGCTCGGCAGCGTGCATCGGTCCGAGGCCGCCGGCGGACGTGTAGCGGCGACGGCAGAGACGCGTGCGCTGTCGGACGCGTCGCTTCCGCGCCGCGCGTCGAGGGCCGCGAGCCACTGCTCGAGAGGACCGAACCCGTCGGCGGGCGCGGGCTCGCCCTGCCACAGGGCGAGGCTCTGGTGGCCACCGAGGTGAGCGTCCATGCGCGCCGCGGCGGCGAAGGGGCGAGCGTCGTCGTGCACGTCGACGTCGGGCACGAGGTCGAGGTTCGGGTGGCTGTCGATGATCGGCGTCTGATTCAGGGCGCCCCGACCGGAGACCCGACCCGTCGCGTAGGCGATGCGTGCCACGTCGGCGCCCATGTCCATGCGCTGGCGAACCGGGTTGCCGTCGATGTCGAGTCCGCCGACCGCGGTGTTCAGGGCCATGAAGTCGGCCGGCGTAATGGCGCCGCTGCGCAACGCGGCGAGGCCGTATTGCACGCCGGTGTTGTCGAGCGGTCGGCGGGCGAATCCGGTGGCCGGGTCCCGACCCCAGATGTTGACGAGGTCGTCCTGCAGCGCGCAGCGGACGCCCCCGGGGTTCTTCCTGGGGTCGTAGACGTCGGCCGCAGGCACGCTCGGGTCGCAGTGCTTGGGGTCGACGAGGACGGCGTACTGCGACGTCCAGTCCGAGCAGATCTGTCCTGTGCGGAACCCGGTCACCGCCTCCTGCTTCGGCTCGGTCCACCGCAGCGGATCGGCGCGGAAGGCGCGTTCGAGCAACAGGCAGTCGGCGTCGGTGACGAACGTCGTCTCCATGTCTGGGAAGCTGATGATCGCGTTGCCACCATCGATGATGCCCGGGTAGTTGTTCGCCGCGGTGTACTGCTGGATGGCGCCGCCCGACGCGCCGGCGCCGAGCGTGTGCACGAGCGGGCCGTAGTCCTTGATGATGTGCTCCTTGACCATCATCAACGTCTCGGCGGAGACGACCTCGTTGCATTCGACGCCGAGGATGGTCAATGTCGAGTGGGCGGTCATGTAGCCCTTACCGAGCTCGGAGCCGAGGTCGAGGAACGGCGCGAAGGCGTTGTCGTAGGGATTGCCGCTCGGGGCGACCTCGCCCAACGCGTTCTCGGCGCTGTTCACGCCCTGGTGATGGCCGGTCGCGCAGCTCTCGCCGAACGAGTAGATGAGTTTGCGGTTCCACGCCGGCGACGGCGTATAGGCGGCACCTGGCGGTCGGGAGTGCGGATCGTCGAGGACGGCGACGCGCGTCACCGACCGGTTGATCACCGACGATTCCACGCGCACGACGAAGGGCACCGTCTTGCCGTCGGCCGTCGTGGTCGTCGCCGTGTCGGGGGGATACGGGGCCGAAGGATCGGCGAGCTTGGTGAAGCGCGTCGACACCGAGCGGGCGTACCAGTCGACCTGGGTGGGCGCCGAGCAGTCGGCGTCGAGCGGCTTGCCCATGCCGTTCGCGACGGTCTCGCACACGAACGGCGTCTGGTGGGGCCCGGAGATCACCGGTCCGGTAATGCGGTGGTCGACGACCTCGAGCGCGGCCCGCCTGGCGCCCGAGGTGGCGGTGAGCGTGTTCGTGCCGACGCGCAGGTCACGCACGACGCCTCCGACGACGCCATCGCGCACCGGGCCCAGGGCGCCAGTGACGTCCGTGCCGTTGCGCTCGACGGTCAGGGGATCGCCCGCCTTCAGACCGCGGACCTCGATCCGCGCCGACTCGCCGGTAACCGTCGACGGCAGACTCGAGGTGACGGCGAGTTCGATCTGGCCGGGGCCAAGCGGCGGCGTGGCCCCGAACCACGACGCGGGCACCGTGATGGACGAAGGCTGACTGCTGCTCGCAGCTTGCGCCGGCAGTGCGGTCGCCGCCAGCAGCAGGGCGGCGACGACCAACCCCAGCCGTCGTCGCATACGGGAGGATTCGTCCCCGCTCGACCGGATCCCTTTTGCGGGCGGGGGCTACCGTTCAGTTCCGATGAGTGAACGCTTCGGCCCCATCGACTTCGACGAGTTCCACCTCAAGGAGTTGCCGGAGCGCTTGGCGGCCGGCAACGGCAAGCTGACCTCGGCGCACCTGGCCCGGTGCCGGCCGATCGCCTTCCGTCTCGACGACGGTCGCGCCTACACCTACACGCCCACACCCGACGGCATCGACGTCTCGCCGGGCGAAGGCGACGCCCAGACCGTTGTCGAGCTCACCCAGGCCGACTGGTGTGACTTCGTGTGGGAGCTCAAGACCAGCTTCGCTCTCCTCTACGACGACCGCCTCAAGCTTCCGGTCGGGAGCTTCGGTCAGGTCTCGCGTTGGGAGCCGGCGCTGCGCGCCGCCTTCGACGGGCAGCCCGTCTACGACTACAACGACCCCCCGAAGGTCGTCGACGACGCCGGTCAGCCGCTCGACCTCACGACGTCGTTCACCCTCGACGACGCAGACGATGTCATCGTCGACTTCCTGCACAGAGTCGGCTTCGTCCACCTGCGCGGTGTGTTCAGCGCCGAGGAGATCGAGTCGATGCGGCGCGACGTCGACGTCGCTGTCGCCAACGCCCGGCCCGACGACCGGCACTCCTGGTGGACGACGGTTGACGGTGAAGAGGTCTGCAACCGCGTGAACTATCTCAACGAACAGTCGGAGGTGATCGCCGGCCTGAGCGACGACCCCCGCCTCAAGCGCATTGGCGCGCTTGGAGGGCCCGACCTTCGCGACACGTCGGACCGGCTCGACGGGCACAACGTCGTGATCAAGGTCCCGGGCGCCGAGACAGGGCTGGCCGACCTGCCGTGGCACCGCGACTGCGGCATGGGCGGGCACACCGTGAAGTGCCCGATGCTGAACGTCGGCATCCAGCTTGACGCCGCGACCGCGGCCGCCGGTCAGCTGCACATGATCGCCGGCTCGCACCTGGGCACGTCCGCCCTGCCGTCGGACGACGAGGTGGCGGGGCTGCCGACCACGGCGATCGTCACCGAACCCGGCGATGTCACGGCCCACTGGGGCCACACGCTGCACGCGGCGCCGCCCCCGGGTGACCGGAGCGCGGCGGGCCGGCGGGCCATCTACGTCACGTACGTCGCGCCGCTGACGTTCGACATGGTCGGTCCCGGCCAGGGCTACAACGATGTGCTGTTCACGCGCGGCGACGGCCGCGTCCGCCACGCCGACGAGTTCACCTCGTAGCGCTCCCCGTTATTTCACGCCGGCCGCCGACACGTTCAGGCCGACCAGATCCTGAGCGGCGGTCGGGTCCGGCGCCCAGGAACCGCTCGACGCCGTCCATCGCTGGCCGCCGAAGGTGACGGTCGCGATCTTGAAGTCGGTGGCGTGGCCGACCAGCCATGAGCTGACGGTCCAGCCTTTCGCGGGGTCGAGCGGCGCCGACAGTGACGCGATGCCGACCTCGGTCGACATCGACTGCTCCAGGCCAACGGGAGGTTGGCCGGCGGGGAACGACACACGACACGACAGCCCGGCGGGAACTTCCCCAGTGAGTGCCTCGGCGATGGCCCGCGCCGCCGGCTCGAACTGGGCGTAGCCGTCGGGCAGGGCGCTGCGCTGCACCTTCTGGGCGGCCTCGGTGACCGGGATGGCCTGCCAGCCGGGGACGCGGGCGAGGTGACGGTAGAAGTTGGCCGCCGCGTAGTGCGGAGTCATGATCTGGGCGGGCGTACCCCAACCCTGCGACGGGCGCTGCTGGAAGAGGCCGAGGGAGTCCCGGTCGCCGAAGTCGATGTTGTGCAGATTCGATTCCAGGTAGGCAGTCGCCAGAGCGATGCTCACCGCGTGATCGGGCATCCCCAGTCGCTTGCCGACTGCGGCGATGGTCGTGGCGTTGCGGGCCTGGGCGACGTCGAGGCCGTAGTCGCGCACGCGACACGGCGCGCCCGCGGCCTTCGGCGGGCCGCCCGGGCCGCCGCGCGTCACTGCCCAGATCAGGAGTCCGGCGCCCACGAGCAGGACGACGAAGACGACGGCAACGACCCGGAGCCGGGAGGTGGC
>JAFASB010000052.1 GCA_019244985.1 Acidimicrobiia bacterium
GCTCAGCGATCTCGCGCGCCACCTGGGGACCACCGAGGCCGCCGTAGGCCGGATACCGGGCGTTGGCGACCGCCGCCTCGCCCTCAACGTCGGCGCGCAGCTCGTCGAGCAGGCGCGTCTTGCCCATCCCGGCCTCGCCGGTCACGAGCACCACGCCCGCGCGCCGGTCGCGCACAACCCGCCGCCACTGCGACCGTAAGAAGGCCAGCTCGTCGTCGCGACCGACGAGCGGCGGGCTGTCGCCGATCACGGCGCGAGCTTCACTCCGCAGACCGAGCACCTCGAACACCGGAACCGGGTCGCGCTTGCCCTTGAGGATCACCGGCTGGCGCTCCCGGAAGGCGATGCCGCCGGTGGCCAGCTCGGCGGTGAGGGGACCGACGAGGACCTCGCCGCCGGCGGCCGCTTTCTCGAGGCGGGCCGCGACGTTCACGGCGTCGCCGATCACCGTGACGTCGCCGTCGCGGCCGACGGCTGTGGCCATCACCTCGCCACTGTTGATGCCGATCGAGAACGCCAGATCGCCGCCGAGGTCGCGCATGGCCAGCGCCGCGGCAACGGCCCGCTCGGCATCGTCGTCGTGGGCGACAGGCACGCCGAACACGGCCATGAGCGCGTCGCCGAGGTACTTGTCGACGGTGCCACCGTGATTCTCCACGACCTGAGCCATGCGCCGGAAGGCGGCGTCGACCGTGCGGGCGACCGCTTCGGGATCGGCGTTCTCCGACAGCGACGTGAACCCGACGACATCGGCGAACAGGATCGTCGCCAGCTTCCGCTCACCGGCAGATGACGACGCCGCCGGCGGCGGCAGGGGCGCGGCATCGTCGAGACGCGTGCCGCACTGGCCGCAGAAGCGCTGGCCTGCCGGGTTGGCAAAACCACACGACGGGCACCCGGGCCCGCCCAGGGCCGAGCCGCAGGACCCGCAGAAGCGGAAGCCCGCCGGGTTGTCCCCTCCGCAGCTCCCGCAAACTGCCATAGGCCTCTTTCTAGACCCGGCCGCCGCGGTACCGGGCGGGCGACTGCTTCAGGGGGACGAGGTCCCGCCGGTACTGGCGGTGCGTGCGCTCGACCGCCTCCCGCGCCTCCTCGCGCGTCCGCTCGAGCTCGCGGCGCAGACGCGTCACCTCTTCCTCCATCTCCATCACCAGCTTCACGCCCGCCAGGTTCAGGCCTGCACTCGTGAGGTCCTGGATGCGCCGCAGCCGCTCGATGTCGCGATCGCTGTAGCGGCGGCTGCCGCCGCCTGTGCGCGCCGGGTCGAGCAGCCCGCGACGTTCGTAGATCCGAAGCGTCTGCGGGTGGACGCCCGCCAGCTCGGCGGCCACCGAGATGACGTACACGCCCTTCCTGGTGCTCGCGTCCATCACGTCACACCCCCAAGTGCGCTCTCGGCGAGTCCTTCGTCGAGTCGGCCAGGGTCTCGATGGCGTCGCGCTGCTCAGCGGAGAGCTTCGTCGGCACCGCCACCTCCGTCGTGACGAGGAGGTCACCGGCGCCCTTGCTCTGCGGGACACCACGGCCCTTGACGCGGAACGTGCGGCCGGACTTGGTGCCGGCGGGGACCTTCAACGTCACCGGTCCCGAGTCGAGCGTCGGCACCTTGATCTCTGCGCCGAGCGCGGCCTCGGGGAACGTGACCGGCACCGTCAGCAGCAGGTCCTTGCCCTTGCGCTTGAAGAGCTGATGCGGCGCCACGTGCACGACGACGTAGAGGTCGCCCGGGGGGCCGCCGTTGCGGCCGGCGCCGCCACGACCCTTCAAGCGGATGCGCTGCCCGTCGTCGACACCCGCGGGGATGCGAACCTTGACCTGACGGGGCCGCCGCTCCACACCTGAACCCTTGCAGGTCGGGCACGGCGACTCGACGATCGTCCCCCGTCCGCTGCACTGCGGGCACGCCCGGCTGAACGAGAACGGGCCCTGGTTGTCCTCGACCGCGCCCCGCCCGCCGCAGGTTGGGCAGACGACGGGCGTCGTACCCGGCGCCGCGCCACTGCCGTGGCAGGTGTGACATGCCATCTCGCTCGTGAGGTTGACCGTCGTCGTGACGCCGTTGACGGCGTCGAGGAACGACAGGTGCAGCTCGGTCTCGAGGTCGTCGCCCCTGCGCGGACCAACCTGCTGCCCGCGGCGACCGCGGCCGCCACTCCCGAAGAGGTTGCCGAACAGGTCGCCGAGACCACCGAGGTCGCCGAGATCCTCCGTCGTGAACGTGAAGCCACCCGGGCCCGCGCCACCACCGCCGAAGCCGCCCGCGCCGGGACCCGGCCCGAACCCGCCGGCCATGGGGCCGAGCCGCCGAACCTCGTCGTACGCCTTGCGCTTCTCGTCGTCGGAGAGGACGTCGTACGCGGCGGAGATCTCCTTGAACGTCTCCTCGTGGCCGGGGTTGGAGTCGGGGTGATGCTCCTTGGCCAGCTTGCGGTAGGCGCGCCGGATTTCCTTGTCGGTGGCCGTCTCCGACACACCGAGGACCTTGTAGTAATCCTTCTCGAACCACTCGCGCTGGGGTTGCGCGGCCATTGGGCTATCCCTTGACCTTCACCATGGCCGGCCGCAACAGCCTGCCTCTGAAGCGGTAGCCCGTCCTCATGACCTCGGACACAACGGGATCACCATCGCCCGGTTCGTGGGCAACGGCTTCGCTCTCGTTTGGATCGAAGGGCTTGTCGAGCGGGTCGATGCGTTCGAGTCCCTCCTTCTCGAGGGCGCCCATCAGCTGGCCCTGCACGTGGTCGAGACCCTCGCCGCCGTGCTTCTGGGCGAGGTCGAAGGTATCGAGCACCGGGAGCAGCTTCTCGACCAACCCCGCAGCAGCGCGCTCGAGGTGCTCGGTCTGCTGTTTGAGGATGCGCTTCTTGTAGTTCTCGAAGTCGGCCTGCAGCCGCTTCAAGGCATCGAGGTAATCGTCGCGTTCGCGAGCCACGTGAGCGATGTC
>JAFASB010000061.1 GCA_019244985.1 Acidimicrobiia bacterium
AAGGACGAGGTCCTTCTCGACATCGGCTACAAGTCCGAGGGCGTCATCCCCATTCGCGAGCTCTCGATCCGCCACGACGTCGATCCCAACGAGATCGTCAGCATGGGTGAGGAGATCGAGGCTCTCGTCCTCCAGAAGGAGGACAAGGAAGGGCGCCTCATCCTTTCCAAGAAGCGCGCACAGTACGAGCGGGCGTGGGGCACGATCGAGAAAGTCAAGGAGAGCGGCGGCGTCGTGTCCGGCCCCGTCATCGAAGTCGTCAAGGGCGGCCTGATCCTCGACATCGGGCTGCGCGGTTTCCTGCCCGCGTCGCTCGTCGAGCTGCGGCGCGTCCGCGACCTGCAGCCCTACGTCGGCAAGAGCCTCGAGGCCAAGATCATCGAGCTCGACAAGAACCGCAACAACGTCGTGCTCTCCCGGCGCGCCTGGCTGGAAGAGACCCAGAAGGAGCAGCGCGAGGATTTCCTGGCCAACCTCAAGCCGGGGGAGACCCGCCGGGGCACGGTGTCCTCGGTCGTCAACTTCGGTGCCTTCGTCGACCTCGGCGGCATGGACGGTCTCGTCCACGTCTCGGAGCTGTCATGGAAGCACGTCGACCATCCGTCGTCGGTCGTGCAGGTGGGTGACGAGATCGACGTGCAGGTGCTCGAAGTCGACCTCGACCGCGAGCGCATCAGCCTCTCGCTCAAGGCCACCCAGCAGGATCCCTGGCAGGAGTTCGCCAGCAACCACCGCGTCGGCGAGCTGGTCTACGGCCGGGTCACCAAGCTGGTGCCGTTCGGCGCCTTCGTCCAGGTCGGCGACGGCATCGAGGGCCTGGTCCACATCTCGGAGATGGCGGTGCACCATGTCGATCTCCCCGAGCAGGTCGTCACCCCGGGCGAAGAGCTGTGGGTCAAGATCATCGACCTCGACCTGCAGCGTCGTCGCATCAGCCTGTCGATCAAGCAGGCGGCCGAGGGCGGTGTCGTCGCCCAGGAGTACCAGGAGGCCTTCGGCGAGCACGCCTACGACGAGCACGGGCAGTACATCGGCGCCGCCGACTTCGAGCCCGAAAGCGAGTCGCAGGCCGCGTGGGCCGATCTGGCCGCCGAGTACTCCACGAGCGACCGTCCGCCGATCGCCGCTGACGAAGAGACTCCGGCCGAGGAAGAGCAGAAACCCGACGAGACGGTCGAGTAGCCAGGCCCTTACTGGGGCCTGAGCACTTCCATCTCGCCGAGCGACTCGACGAGCGCGGCGGTGTCGGTCGTGCACATGGCGGCCATCGCCCACACGTCGGTTGCCCGGACGGTGAGCACGCGGCCGTTGTAGTCCCCTCGCTGGAGCCTGATGGCGTTGAGGTAATGGCGGATCGGGTCGAGCTCCGCTGAGTCCGACCGCTCGCCCAGGGCGACGAGGTCGATGACCACCTTTTCCTTGCTACGGATGCGCTCGGTCGCGTTGCGGTCTCGACCACCCTGCGCGTCGTCGGACGGCAGGAACTGGTCGACGGGTACGCCGTACAGCGTGGCCAGCTCGCTGAGACGGCGCACCGAGATGCTTCGCTCGCCGCGTTCGTAGGTGCCGACGGCGCTGCCCGAGAAGCGCCCGTGCGACGCCTCCTGGACGTCGTGCAGCGACCAGCCGCGCTGCTCGCGAATCGACCGCAGGCGAGCGCCGAGCTCGCGGGTGTACTTCGGCTCGAACTCGCCCTCGTGAATGTCGCCCATCTCATCCTCCCTTCGAACAGTGGAACGTGCGCCCGTCCCCCTGACGAGCGCACGTCCTCTTCCCCTCCGACCTGGCCCGCCACAGGCGGGCCGGCGATCAGTCGTGATTGGCCAGGACGCCCCGTGCCCGGTGAGCCATGACCACGATCCCCATCAGCACCAGTGCGAACCCGACCAGGAACAGCTTGCCGACGACGCCGCCGGTGAAGGCGAGCGGGCCGGTCGCAGCCGATCCGCCCCCGGCACTGGGCCGGCTGAACTGCTCGCCGAGGACGTTGGTGCCGACCGTCGTGGTGGTCGAACAGTCCTGCCCGGTGCAGACCATCGTGGTCGTCGCCGCTGGCAGCGTTGTCGTCGTCGACGGCTCGGTTGTGGTCGTGGTCGGGCAGCCATCGCCCGTGCACGGCACCAACGCCGTCGTCGTCGTGGTCTGCGGCCCGGTCGTCGTGGTTGACTCGCACCCACTGTGGGCGGGGTTGGTCTTGCCGATCCCGTTGTTGCCGTCGCACTCGTAGCCGTTGTTGTGGTCGCTCCCGTCGTGGGCCTGGCCCGGCGGGTTCTTGTCGTCGGCGTTCCCGACGCAGCCGGCACACGGCTTGCCGTGCGCGTCGCCGTTGCCGTTTCCGTTGCCCGAGGGCAGGCCGACTCCGCTCGGGCAGTAGGCGCCGCAGTCCGTGGCGCCGTCACCAGCGGACGTGTCGGTCGCGAACTGATCGGGCGCGGGGTCGGGATAGGTCATCACCGACGCGTGCTTGGTGTGCCCGTAGGCGTTGCCGTTCCCGGGGTCAGCCGATGCGGGTGAGACCCGGCCCGCGACCATGGTCAGGATCCCCAGCGCGACGAGCACCGTGCCCGCCAGGGTCGCTCTCGTCCGACCGGCTCTCCGTTCCACCACAGGCCTCCTGGGCTCGTGGCGGGGCCGGTTTCACGTTGGCTCCCCCCGGACGCTGTGTGACCAGACGTATCGTCCGAGGCTCATCGCCTCCCCACCTGCTCTTGTCGTGCACCGCCCCGGAGTGGCTTGGCCACTGTCCGTTGCGGGCTTCGTGACTGACCGTAACGACGGCGACGCGATGCGGGAATAGCCGTTCGGGGCCATTTCCGCATGGCCCCGACGGGCGGAGACACCGCCCCCGCGCACGCGCTACTGGATCAGTTTGACGACGTTGACGGTGCCCGCGTTGGGGTCACCCGTCCCCGTCGAGCCACCGGTGGCGTCGAAGCCGCCGACGAAAACGCCGGTGTGCTTGTTGGCGCTCACCTGGTGCACGAGGAACGTGCCCCAAGCGACGCAGTAGAGCTGCACGCCGCTGCCCGAGCCTTGGCCATTCGAACAGATCGGGACCAGCAGGTAGCAGTTGTCGAGAGTCGAGCCCGAGCACCCGCTTTGTGATGCGACGAGCGAGCGCGTCGGTCCGGCCCGAACACCGGGACTGTCATTGACCCACGACGGCAGCGTGAACGGCCCGTTGGCGAGTCCCTTGAACGAGTTGCTGTGCGAACCGCAGCCGCCGACCTGAGGACCGTGTAGGTCGTACGTGTTCCCGATCGCGGTCGGGGTCGTCGGTGCGTTCTGGCCGGTATTGACTTGCCAACCGCTCGGTTGCGAGGAGTCGGTGACGAGAAGCGGCGGCGATTCAGTGTCGCTGAAGGCGGCATTGCCACAAACCATGAATGGAGCATCGCCCCCGGTCAGCGGCTGGATCGTCGCCGCTGCTGTGCCGCTCGTGCTGAGGGAGCCGACGCCGATCACGCCGCCGAGCGCTGTGACCCGCGTCTTGCCGGCGGTGACCTTGACGCCAACTGCCTTGCTCACGTTCGCAGACGACGCCCACGTCGTCGTGTTCGTGCAGGCGGCGATCGTATTGGCGTTTTTGTCGATCACCGTGCACGTGACCTGGCCGGTACTGGAGCCGGCGCCGTTGTTGAGCGCCTCGTTGACAGCCTGGGTGTTGACGTCAGTGGTAAGCCCTCCTCGAAACCGAGCGCTCTCGAGCGCTCGGGTGCCGGCCAGGGCGCCCGCATCGGCGGCGTTCTGCATCTGGCGGTGATCGGCATAGGCCTGGCCGCCGTCGACGGCAAGGGCGGCCACGGTCAGCATCGCCACCATCAGGAGAGCGACGATCACGATGCTGAAGCCCCCTTCGTCCCGTTGAGCCCTTCGCACGAGTCTCATCGTTTGCGCTCCTTCACCTACGACGGCTTTCCAATGAGCTGCATGACGGCGGTTCCCGTAACGGTGTGGGTGGTACCGACCAGGGAACTAATCGGGCTGAACGAGCTGCGCGACCACGTGACGACCACCTTGATACGGTCAATCGAGGCGCTGCTCGGGTTGATGTTGGCGGTAGCGCAGCTGATGGAGGTCTCGCTCGTCG
>JAFASB010000195.1 GCA_019244985.1 Acidimicrobiia bacterium
GCCGTCGACCGCGCCCGGGTCGTAGTGGAGGGTCACGAGGCGCTGCTCGAGCGCCAGAACCTCGGGCCCGCGAGCACCGATTCCGAGGCCCGGCGGGGCAGGCGCGGGCGGTTGCGGTTCGGGGGCGACGGACTGGTGCACCGTCGACGCCGTGGTCCCCGGGGTCGGCGGCACGGCGTTGGTGGTGGTGTCGGGTGCGGTCGTCGTCGGCGCAACGGCGGCGGTCGTCCTGACCTCGGTGCGCTGCGTGACGGCCCACACGGCGACGGCGAGCACGGTCATCACTGCGCACAGCAATGCGATCCGCCTGGCCACCACGGCCGTCAGTATGCCTGGTGACGCGTCGTAGGATCTGGCCGCTCGCAGACAAGGGGGGTCGGTCGTGCGCTTCTTCAGCTTCCACCTGATGCCGTACTCGGACCTTCCGACCGACTACGACGGTCCGGCGTGGGTGACGGTGCCGAACGAGTTCTACGACCCGGCGCTGGGCAGTCAGCTCTACAACCGGTACCTCGACGAGCTCATCTACGCCGAGGAGGTTGGCTTCGACGGCGTCTGCGTCAACGAGCACCACCAGAACGCCTACGGCAACATGCCGTCGCCGAACCTCATCGCATCGATCCTTGCCCGCCAGACCTCCCGCGTACGCATCGCCGTCGTCGGGAACGCCTTACCTCTCTACGACCCGCCAACGCGCGTGGCCGAGGAGTTCGCCATGATCGACGTGATCAGCGGCGGACGGCTGATCGCCGGCATGGTGGTGGGCGGCGGTCCCGAGTACTACTCGTTCTCGATCAACCCGGCCGACGCGCGGGAGCGGTTCCAGGAGGCCCACGACCTCATCCTCAGGGCGTGGACCGAGCCGGGGCCCTTCGAGTTCATCGGCAAGCACTTCCGGATCCGTTACGTGAACCCGTGGCCGAGACCGATGCAGCAGCCGCACCCGGAGATCTGGATTCCGGGCGCCGGTTCGCTCGAGACCGTGGAGTTCGTGGCTCGGCACCGCTACGCCTACATGGGTATCCCGTACTTCCACGTCTCGGTGTTCGAGCGCATGTTCCGCATGTTCCGTGACGCGTGCGAGGCGGAGGGTTACGAGGCCGACCCGCTCCAACAGGGTTGGCTGGTGCCGATCTACGTCGCCGAGACCGACGAGCAGGCGCGGCGCGAGTACGAGGAGCACCTCTGGTACTTCGTCAAGCGACTGCTGCCCGGCATCACCATCCAGCCGCCCGGCTACACGTCGGCGCGCTCGCTCGGCAACATCCTCAAGAGCTCGGGGTCGTTCATGCTCAACCTCGAGACCTGGGAGCAGGTCGTCGACGGCCAGTACGCCATCGTCGGCTCGCCCGAGACCGTCACCGACATGCTGATCGACAACCTGGGGCGGCTCGGCACCGGAAACCTGCTCGGTCTGTTCCAGCTCGGCACACTGCCCCACGACCTCACCAAGAAGAACCTCACGCTGTTCGCCGAGCAGGTGATGCCGAAGCTGCGCGCCGAGTTCCCGGAGGGCCAGCCGGTGATTCGTCCGTCGGCGACCGGGCAGGTCGCCTGATGTCCGCTCTCAACGAGGAGTACGTCGAGACCGACGTCGGCAAGGTCCAGGTCTTCCGGGGTGGCGTGGGCCCTCCCCTCGTCTATCTGCACTCCGCTGCGGGCGAGGCTGTCAACCCGACGGCGGAGGCTCTCACCGAGCACTTCGCCGTCGTGGCGCCCGTGTTCCCGGGCTTCGGCGAGTCGGAGGGAATCGACACCATCGACGACATGGAGGACGCCACCTTCCATCACCTCGACCTTTTCGATCGCCTCGGGCTTGGCGCCGTCCCGGTGATGGGACTTTCGTTCGGTGGGTGGATGGCGGCCGAGCTCGCGACCCGCTATCCCGAGCGTGTCTCAAGGATGGTGCTCGTCAGTCCGGTCGGGCTCTACATCGAAGGCCAGCCCGTGAAGGAGATCTTCGGAAGGACGCCCGCCGAGCTCGCAGAGGACATGTTCGCCGACCAGAGCCACCCCATGGCGCAGATGATGCACATGCTCTCGGAGTTTCGCGGCGACGTGGGTCAGCAGATCGAGGTGCCGATGGAGCTCGTCATGCCGATCTGGAAGTCGATGTCGGCGACGGCGAAGCTCGGGTGGGACCCGTATCTGCACAATCCCAGGCTGCGCCGCCGCCTGCATCGCGTCACGGCGCCCACGCTGATCCTCCACGGCGCCCAGGACACGCTCGCGCCGAAGGCGATCTCCGAGGCCTACGCGGAAGAGATCCCCGACGCCCGCCTGGTCGACGTCGACGGTGGAGCCCACCTCGTCACCCTTGAAAGGCCGGAAGAGGTCGCCCAGCTGGTGACGGAGTTCATCGGGCCCTGACGTCGTACCATCGGGGCGGAGCCATGGTCCGTACCCGGTCGAGCCTGAGGTCGTCGGTCGTCGTCTCTCCCTATGGAGTCGCCGTCGCCGCGCTCGCCGGCGCCTGGGTCGCCCACCTCTTGGAGTACGCACGCGTGTGGGGCTGGGACGGCTTCTCGTCGTCGGCGTCGCGGCAGGTCCACACCTATCTGGGTCCGGTCGGCGTCGTCCTCATCGCCCTGGCATTCGTCGGCGTTGAGATCGGGCTGCGTTCGTTCCGGCGGCTCGAGAGGCTCCTTGCCGGAGTGTCCGACGGATCGGTTGCGCCCAGCGACGCCGCCGCCGGTTCCCGGCAGTTCACGCTGCCGGTTACGTCGCTGTTGTCGCTGGTCTGGGTGTTGCAGCTGGTCATCTACGTGGTGCAGGAGAACGCCGAGCTGCGAGCGATGGGCGTCCACCAGCCGGTCCTCAGCGTCGTGACCGGGACGCACCAGTGGGCGGCGGCGGTGCATCTTCTCGTCGGCCTTCTTCTCGTCGGTGCCTTGTGGCTCGCGCAACGGCCGGTCGCGAAACTGGCGCGCGCGATCCGCGAGGTCGTCGCCTGGCTCGCGAGCCGGCGTGCGGCCCCTGCACTTGTCTCAACTGCGCCACGGACGCGTTCATGGACACCGGCCGAGCGCTTCGGCCGTCACGTGTGGTCCCGGCCGCCGCCCGCAATCGCGGCCTGACCGACACTTCTCTCTCGAAAGGAATCCATGTCACGCTTTCGCGTCGGCGTGGCGTTGGCGACGTTCGTCAGCGCCATTGCCTCATTCGCATTGACCGCCGGACCCGCGTCTGCCCACGAGCAACGCAAGGTCGGCGCCTATCAGATCACGATCGGCTGGGAGCACGAGCCGACGTACACCGGCGTCGAGAACGCTGTCCAGATCTTCATCAAGGATGCCAAAGGCAACCCGGTCGACGATCTCGGTGACCCGCCCAGCCTCAAGGTGCAGGTCATCAACGGCAGCCAGATCAGCGACCCGCTGGACCTCGGGGCATCCTTCGACCCCGATACCGGCCTCGGAACCCATGGCGAGTTCGACGCCCCGATCATCCCGACCGTCCCCGGCGATTACACCTTTCATCTGACCGGCAACATCAACGGGCAGAACATCGACGAGAAGTTCACGTCGTCGGACAAGACGTTCGACCCGGTCAAGGACCCGACCGAGGTGCAGTTCCCCGCCAAGGTGCCGAGCAACGCCCAGCTGGCGCAGTCGATCAGCCGGGAGAGCTCGCGGTCGACGACGTTGGCCAAGAGCGCCAAGGACTCGGCGAGCAGCGCCAAGACCTTGGCCATCGTGGGCATCGCCCTTGGTGTCGTCCTCGGTGGCGCTGGGCTCATCGTCGCCCTCGGCGCTCGCAGGCGTCCGGCGTAGGTCGATGTCCGCACCAGCCCGGTTGCGCGCTGGGCTGATCGCAGTCGCGCTCGCATCCGCCGTCGTCCTCTGGCCGGCAGCGGGCGCGAGCGCGCACGCACTTCGCGTCTCGTCGATGCCCGACAACGGCGCGGTCCTCAAGAGTTCACCGGCCGACGTCAGCGTGACCTTCAGCGAGGTTCCCGATCCGGCGCTCTCGTCGATCCGGGTCCTCGACAGCTCGGGGAGCGCGCACCAGCAGGGGAAGGCGGCCGCCATTGCCGGCCAGCCTGCGACGCTGCACGTCGCGGTCGGCCATCTCGACAACGGCGTCTACACCGTGACGTGGCAGACGCTCTCCCACGTCGACGGCCACATCGCCAGCGGGTCGTTCGCCTTCGGCGTCGGCGTCTCGCCCGTCGGTGCAGCCACCAAGGCCGCCGTGACCAAGTCGCCCCAGCCATCCGATGCCGCCGTCGCGGCGCGCTGGGCCATGTACGCCGGCCTGATGGCGCTGTTCGGGCTCGGCGTCTATCGGATCATCGCCTTGAGACGCAGCCCGACGTCGCTGCGAGCGCTCGCCGTCGTTGGCTGGTTGGTCGGCGCGCTCGGCATCCTCGGCATCACCGACGTCGCCCGCCGCAGCGCCCATGTCCCGGTCGGGGACCTCCTCTCGAGCTCGCTCGGCCACCAGCTGGCGCTGCGCGGCATCCCGATGGCGTGCGCGGCTGTCGCCGTCGGCATCTTCGTGGCGAGCGGTCGCCAGCGACGGTGGCCGGCAGTGCTGGTCGTCCTGGCGTCCGGCGCGGCGATGTGGGGCGATGTGGCGACGAGCCACGCCGCCGCCGCCCACTCCTGGCGCTGGTTCTACGAGGGAACGCAGGTCGTCCACTTCGCCGCCGCTGGCGTGTGGGCGGGCGGCCTGGCGGCGCTGGTCGTGACGTTGCGTGGCCTCGACTTGCACGAGCGGGGGCAGGCCGCCCGCAGGTTCTCCACGGCAGCCGGCGTCGCGCTTGCCGTCGTGGCCGCGTCCGGGGCCCTGCGGGCGCTCAACGAGGTCGGCGCCTGGGGCCGCCTGTGGTCGAACACCTTCGGGCGCTGGGTGCTCCTCAAGATCGTCTTGCTCGGTGTGGTCGCCGCCCTCGGCGCGGTCAACCGCTATCGCCACGTGCGTCGCGCCGAGGCGTCGGCCCGGCCATTGCGCCGCGTCGCCGGCGTCGAACTGCTCCTGATCGCCGTTGTGCTGGTCGCCACGGGATTCCTCCAGAACCTGGCGCCGGCGTCGAGCACGGCCGCGCCGAAGGCACCACTACCGGTCGTCGTCCTCGGGCACGACTTCGCCACGACCGTGCGCATCCGCCTCACCGTCGCCCCCGGCATGGCGGGCTTCAACACGTTCACTGCTCGGGTCGTCGACTACGACACCGCCAAGCCGGTCGTCGCGGACAAGGTCTCCCTGCACTTCACCTTCCCAAGCCGGCCCGACGTCGGAAGCTCGAACCTCGCCCTCACGCGCCAGCGGGACGGCAGCTACTCGGCGCAGGGGGCGAACCTCGCCCTCGACGGCCGCTGGAACATCGCCGTCCTCGTCGCCCGCGGCCCGAACTCGGTCGAGGTGCCGCTCCAGCTCACGACGAAGACGCCACCGGAGACCATCACGACGTCTTCCCAGCCCGGTCTGCCCACGATCTACACGATCCACCTGAGTGCGGGGCGGTCGGTGCAGGTGTATCTCGACCCGGGCCATCTCGGCACCGGTGTGTCGCTGAACGAGTTCCACCACACGTACCTCGGTCCCGACGGCGGCGAGCTGACCATCGACCAGGCGTCGGTGGCGGCGACGGCGCCGGGGCAGTCGAACTCGCAAACACTGACGACCCGCAAGCTCGATCCTCTCGGGCACTACGTCAGCGACCTGCCGGCGGGACCCCCCGGTCGTTACCGGTTCAATATCGACGCCACCACCACCGACGGCGCGGAGATCAGCGCCCACGTCGACATCACACTGCGCTAGCGCGACTCGACCCGCACCCACCGCATGTCGGGATAGCGGTCGCCCGCCGCGGCGCCCGGCGGGAGGATCTCGTCCAGCCGTTGAAGGTCCGCCTCGCCGAGTTCGACGTCAGCAGCGGCCACGTTCTCCTCGAGGTACGTTCGGCGCTTGGTCCCGGGGATCGGGAACACGTCGTCGCCCTGCGCGTGCACCCACGCCAGCGCCAGCTGACCTGCGGTGAGGCCCTTCTCGTCGGCGAGAGCTCGCACGGCCTCGACGAGCTCCAGGTTCTTGGCGAAGTTCTCGCCCTGAAAGCGCGGCTGATGCTGCCGGAAGTCGTCGTCGTCGAAGTCGTTGGGGCTCTTGATCTGGCCGGTGAGGAAGCCGCGACCGAGCGGGCTGTAGGCGACGATCCCGATGCCGAGCTCGCGTGCGACCGGCACGACGCCGTCCTCGAGGTCGCGCGACCACAAGGACCACTCGCTTTGCAGCGCCGAGATGGGGTGGACGGCATGGGCGCGCCGGATGGTCTCGGGCCCCGCCTCGGACAGTCCGAGGAAACGGACCTTCCCGACCTGCACGAGCTCCGCCATGGCGCCGACGGTCTCCTCGATCGGCACGGTCGTATCGACGCGATGCTGGTAGTAGAGGTCGACGTGGTCGAGACCGAGGCGCTGGAGTGAGCCATCGATCGACGACCGCACGTACTCCGGCCTGCCGTTGACGCCTCGCCGGCTCGGATCGTCGGGATCACGGACGATGCCGAACTTGGTGGCGAGGACGACCTCGTCTCTGCGTCCCTTGATCGCCGAGCCGACGAGCTCCTCGTTGGTGTGCGGTCCGTAGATGTCGGCCGTGTCGAGGAAGTTCACGCCGAGGTCGAGCGCCCTGTGGATGGTGGCGACCGACTCGTCCCTGTCGCCGACGCCGTAGAACTCGCTCATCCCCATGCAGCCGAGGCCCTGCACCGACGCCGTGAGGCCCTGCCCGCCGAGGTTTCGAGTCGCAACAGTCATATGCCATGATACCGTTACGAAACGACTGGCTTTCGTTTCGTAAGGAGAAGCGAGGCATGGGCCCTTCTGCCGCAACCGAGCACAAGGTCGGGCGACCCCGGAGCGCCGAGGCCGACGAGGCCATCCACGAGGCGACCGCCGAGCTGCTCGCCGACGACGGCTATGCCGGGCTGACGATGTCCGGTGTCGCCCACCGAGCCGGCGTGTCGACAGCGACGCTGTACCGCCGGTGGAGCTCCAAGCTGGAGCTCGTGGTCGACGTCCTCGCCGCAGGCGCCGAGGAGTCACCCGTCCCTGACACCGGAACCCTCGAGGGAGACGTCCGGGCGTTGCTGCAGGGGTTCGTCGAGCGCAGCCGCACGACACAGAGCACGGCAATCATGGCCGGGCTGATCGGCGAGGTCGGCCGCAACCCCGACCTTGCCGAGGCGCTGCGGTCGACGATCATCGGGCCGCGCCGCTCCGCGCTCAACGAGGTGTTCCACCGGGCACGCGACCGCGGCGAGCTGCGGACCGGTGTCGACATCGGGATTGCCTCCGACCTCCTCTTCGGCCCGCTGTATCACCGACTGCTGGTCACCGGTGAGCCCGTCACAGCGCGCGTCGCCGACAAGCTCGGTGACCTCGTCCTGGCGGCCATCCACGCATGACCGAGAAGCTCACGCACCGCCAGGTCCAGATCGTCTTCACCGGCCTGATGGCCGGGATGCTCCTCTCGGCCCTCGACCAGACGATCGTCGCCACCGCATTGCCGACGATCGTCGGGGACCTCGGCGGCCTCCGGCAGCTTTCCTGGGTGGTGACCGCCTACATCCTCACCTCGACGGTGTCGGTCCCTCTGTGGGGGAAGATCAGCGACCTCGTCGGCCGAAAGCTCATCTTCCAGGCCGCCATCATCCTGTTCCTGCTCGGATCCGTACTGGCCGGCCTCTCCCAGAACATGGGCGAGCTCATCGCCTTCCGGGCGCTGCAGGGCATCGGCGGCGGCGGGCTCCTGGCGACCGCCCAGGCGATCATCGGCGACATCGTCTCGCCGCGCGACCGCGGCAAGTACCAGG
Source organism: Acidimicrobiia bacterium (assembly GCA_019244985.1). GTDB lineage: Bacteria > Actinomycetota > Acidimicrobiia > Acidimicrobiales > AC-14 > CADDZP01. The sequence goes on from JAFASB010000195.1 coordinate 7,820, forward strand.
GCTATTTGGGCGCGGTCTTCGCCTTCGCCAGCGTGATCGGACCGCTGCTCGGCGGCTTCTTCGTCGACCATCTCTCGTGGCGCTGGGTCTTCTACATCAACCTGCCCGTCGGTGTCGTTGCCCTCGTCATCACCTCGGCCGTGCTCAACCTGCCGTTCAAGCGCATCGAGCACCGCATCGACTACTGGGGCGCGGCGCTCGTCATGTTGGCGGCCAGCTCCCTGATCCTGGCCACCGTCTGGGGCGGCGACCAGTACCCCTGGGGCTCGCCGCAGATCATCGGCCTGGGCGTGGTCGGTGCCGTCGCGCTCGTCGCCTTCCTCGCCGTCGAAGGACGGGTCGAAGAGCCGTTGATCCCTCTGCGACTGTGGCGCAACCCGGTGTTCAGCGTGGCGACGGGCCTCGAGTTCCTCGTCGGCCTCGCCATGTTCGGCTCCATCGTGT
>JAFASB010000206.1 GCA_019244985.1 Acidimicrobiia bacterium
TCGGTACCGACTGGCCCTACGCCGCGCTCCCGACGGGCGGCAGCGATCCCGCGCCCGATCTCGAGGTACTCGGCGCCGACGGGCGGGCCGCGGTCGAGACGCACAACGCGGCCGCACTCGTGCCGCGACTCACGCAGGCGCTCACCCAGTAGTCCAATCGCCCGGAGGAGAGAACATGGGCAGCAGTACGAACAGCAAGGGCCGGATCGCGATCGTGGGGGCCGGCCCGGCCGGCATGGCCACCGCGCTGGCCGGTCGGCGCGCCGGCTTCGAGGTCACAGTCTACGAACGGTCCTCGGAGCTCAGGCCGGCTGGAAACATCCTCAACCTCTGGCCGCCGCCCCAAAAGGTGCTCGGTCTCTTGGGGGTGGATATCCACGACCTGGGAGCGCCGGCCGACTCGGAGTTTCGCCGGCACGACGGGCACGTACGCGCTCGCGTGCGGCTGCCCCAAGCGGTCAAGGACGAGTACGGCGGCGGGTTCATCGGCCTGCTGCGCCCCGGGCTGTACCGCCGGATGCTCGACGCGCTTGCCGACGGCGCGATCCGCTACGAGCAACGGGTGACGTCATTCACCGACACTGGCGAGAAGGTGATCCTTCACCTCGAGGGCCACGAGGACATCGACGCCGACGTACTGGTGGGCGCCGACGGGATCAACTCCGTCGTTCGGCGCGGCCTGTGGGGCGAGCAGCCGATCCGCCAGCAGAAACTGCATCTCGTCGCCGGCTATGTGTTCTGCGAGGCGCCCGATCCCGTCACGATCGTGGCGCACGACCGCACGACCCAGGCCAGCTACTCGGCGATCCGACATGACCGCCGGACCGGCTATGAGTGGTGGGTGCTAGAGGCGTTCGATCCCAGCGCCCCGTTCACCGATGACCTGCGGCAGTTCGCGCTCACGCGGGCGCGGCGATTCGCCGGACCGCTGGCGTCGCTGATCGAGCAGACCCCGACCGAGCACCTGTTCCGCTGGGAGATCCGCGATCGCAAGCCGCTCAAACAGTGGTCCAAGGGCCGGGTCACGATCGTCGGCGACGCCGCGCATCCCACCTCGCCGTACGCCGCCTACGGCGCCGGCATGTCGATCGAGGACGGCTACTTCCTGGCCGCCGAGCTCGAGCAGGTCGACGTGCGGGACACGGAGCGGGTGCGGAGCGCGTTGCAGGCCTTCGAGGAGCGACGCAAGAAGCACACCTCGCAGGTCAGCCAGATGGCATGGATCAACGGGATCATGTTCCACCGGTTGCCGGCGTGGCTGGCGCCGGCGCGCGACCTCGTGTTCGACCACACGCCGCTGCTCCAGAAGGTGATCGGAGAGGCGACGCCGGGACAGATTCTCTCCCAGCTCAGCGAGATCGACGAGGTGGAGGCCGGGCGCCGCAGGCTGGGCGCAGCCACCAGCACGGTCGCGGAGCAGCCGGCATGACGTCATCGGCCGCGACGTGCCCGGTCGACCACGAGTTCGATCCGCTGTCGCCGGAGTTCCTCGCCGATCCGTACGCGTTCATGGACGACCGCCCGCCGGTCTTCTACGCACCATCGCTCGACTACTACGTCGTGTCGCGCTATGAGGACGTCGAGTGGGTGTTCCTCCACCCCGAGCTGTTCTCCGCCGCGCCGGCCCAGATGCCGCTCGTCCAGCTCGTCCCCGAGGCGCTGCAGATCCTGCTCGAAGGGGGCCATCGCCCGCAGCCCTCGATGGTCAGTCTGGATCCGCCGGAGCACACGCGCCTGCGCGCACCCACAGCGCGCGCGTTCACGCCGCGGCGGGTCGCGCTGATGGAGCCAAAGATCCGAGAGACGGTCACCGAGCTGCTCGACGGGATCGACACGACCCGGCCGTTAGACATCGTCGACGCGCTGACGCGCCCACTACCGCTGACGGTGATCTTCCGGTTCATGGGCGTGCCCCGGGATGACTGGTCGGCGCTCCGACGCTGGGGCTCGAACCGGCTGTCGCTCGGCTGGGGCCGCCCGTCGACGGAAGAGCAGGTGGAGCACGCCCGAAACATGGCGTCGTATCGAGCCTACTTGCGCGAGCTCGTGGCGGCCAAGGCGAGCAGCCGGGCCGACGACTTCGCCAGCGCGCTGCTCGACATCCACGACGAGGACCCAGCGGAACTCACGCACGAGGAGATCGCCTCGATCCTGTTCTCGCTGTCGTTCGCCGGTCACGAGACGACCAACAACCTCCTCGGCAACTGCATCCGGCGACTACTGGAAGAGCCGGCGCGGTGGCAGGCGCTCGTCGAGGATGCCGACCTGATCGCCGGGGCCGTCGACGAGGTCCTGCGCTACGACCCGTCGGTCGTGGTGTGGCGCCGTCAGGCCAAGCAGGACGTCCTCGTGGGCCGCACCGAGATCCCGGCCG
>JAFASB010000207.1 GCA_019244985.1 Acidimicrobiia bacterium
TTGAGCGTGCGGTTGCGACATTCTTGGGTATCGAGACACTGGACACGGAACCGGCGTTTGCTCTCGCCGCCCGCCGCGCAAATTCCGGCGAGCCCCTGACACTGGAACAGACGGCATGGCTTGCCTACGTACGTGCCATGGCCGCCAGCCGAACGGTTGGGGCCTTCGATGTCGAGGCGCTGTCCGACCTCGCGACACGGTTGCCACATCTCACCGCCAGCGGGCCAGATGCGTTGCCTGGACTCCCGCAACTCTTCGCAGAATGCGGCGTTGTGCTGGTTTTCGTCGAGGGCCTTCAAGGCGGCAAGCTCGATGGAGCGGTGACCTTCGTGGGTGACGGAACACCAGCTGTTGGACTGACCACACGAGGCGATCGTTTCGACAGCGTGTCGTTCACGCTGCTGCACGAGTGCGCTCACCTTGTTCTCAAGCACCTGACACCGGGCGATCCCGTCATCGTGGACGACGACCTCACCGATACGCAGACAGACCCCAATGAGATCGCGGCGAACGACCAAGCGTCGGCGTGGCTATTCCCCGAGGGATTTGAGGTGCACTCGGGATCGGTCCCTGCGATTCTCGAGGCGGCGGAGCGCTACGACGTCCATCCCAGCGTCGTCATCGGACGTCTTCATTGGGAGACCGATGACTGGCGGCGCCACCGGGCGAGGATCCCGAAGGTGCGCCCGCACCTCATCGAAGCTGGGTTGCTGTCATGACCATGCCTCTCACTGGGCGGTCGCCGGTGACTGGGATGCCTTCATTCAGTTGGTATCTGTCTCCGACCCACAAGCTGCTTGTCAAAGCCGCTTCATTGTCGGATGCAGTCACCGTCGGAGGGCCGAACGGTCCTGTCGAAATCTGCAAGCTCCGCCAGCGGGGCTTCGAGGCGTCCGTACTGTTCGACGGCCAGGGATACGCGGGTAAGGAGCTTCCCCCGGTCGGAACATGGATGGCGCTACAGCGCAGCGCAGGTGCGGACCGGCTGTTGCTTCCTGGGGTGTTCATCCCGTGGAACAAGGATGACCCGGCCTCGCTCGACCGTGTCGTCGGCGAACAGCAACGGCTCGCATCCGACCTCGACGCCACGATGGTGCTCGCTATCGACGTGCGCTGGCTCAGCAAGCGCGTTGAGCGACTGGTCGACCTTCTCGCCGACGCGGGGTGTCCAACGGCGTTGGTGCTCGCGGAGCGCGCGGATCCACTCGCTGTGGGCGGGGCAGTATCGAATCTCCGTTGGCTCGCGTCGCGGGTCCACGGCCTGACGCTGCTAAGAAGCGACCACGGAGCGCTTGGTGCGGTCGCGTTCGGCGCCGTTCATGCGTCCATTGGCTTGACGACCTCGACCCGTCACTTCACGACCGCAACGATGAAGGCTCGACGGCTGCCGGGGTCGTCAGCCCGCTTGTTCGTGCGCTTACTGCTCGACTGGTTTCGGGCGAGCGAAATTGCTGGATGGACCGCGGCGGGTTCGAGCATTCTCTGCCAGCTTCCCTGTTGTGAGGGCGCGTCGCTCGCGCGTTTTCTCGACGAGGACCTCGACGCGACGTGGCACACCATGCACGCGCTTGCCGACTTTGCTGACCTCGTCATCAATGCCGACCCCGGCGATCGGCCCGTTGAGTTCTTGAACGAGTGCCGGACTGCGGCTGCGCGCTATGGGCTCGCGAGCTTCAACGGCCCGGAGAACCCGAAGGCTCAGCTGACCGGCTGGGCGTTTTCATAAGCCAGCGTTCATACGCCAGTTCGGCGAGCCACCAGCGATAGACAGCCGGCACTCCATACTCGGCTTGAGCTGCGGGTACGACAATCCGGACAGGCGACTCCTCCACGAGGACGCCGATCCCATCGATCTCTGCCCTCATGACGCTCGCACGAGACGGACGCGCGGGCGGAGGAAGCACGATGAAGCGCTGCACGATGGGCGTGAAACGCGTCGCCCGATCGAGACGCTGCGCCGCGCTGCCTTTCGCGAACCCGACGGCGCGCACGACGCCGGGCGGAGCGTAAAGGCGCTCGAACTCTGTGTCCCTCACAGCCACAAACGAAGGTGCATTGCTCAGCCGGTGGCGTTTCACCGTGGGGACGGCTGCGATTGGAACGGGGATCGCGCTCGGGAGGAGCCACAGCGCGTGGAGCAGCCCTGTCGAGGTCACGGCACCGGCACCCAGCGCGCGCCGACGCTGGTCCTCGACTTCGTCGACCTCGAAGGCGGCCAGCACCGTTGCACCCTCAAGCGCCACAGAGACAACATCGAGTGAGGTCACAGACGCCAGTGCGTCGTGTCCTCCACTCGACGCCGGACGCGTCGCAGACGCACGCCGCGCCCCACGATAGACGCTCATTGACGAGCACCGAGGGTCTCATCGGCTAGCCCATCGAGCGAGATGCCTCTCGCCCGAGCGATCGCTGCTACTACAAAGAACGCCGGGCTCGTCCGATTTCGCCGGCTCGGGTTGCGCCAGAGTTGACGGACTGTTTCGTGGCCCAGCCCGGCACGTCGGGCGACTTCAGCAATGGACTCGCCGCCCTCGCCCACGCCCCGGAAAAGCAGATCCAGGAGCCGTTGCACACGACGTTCGCTCGCTGCAGTGCCGGGAGTACGAGCCATGTCATGGTCATGCTATCCAATAATTATTGGATTGGCTTGAAGGCGACGACGGGACGAGGTCGTCGCCGCCGGTCGTCCAAGGGGTCCCCTCAAGGCTCGCGAGCCGCCGGGCAACCTCCTCGGGGCCTGCCCGATGACCAAGACGTAGGTGACTACGTCACCACCACGGACCGCGTGCAGGACCTCGTCATCCATCGTGAACGGCACGTCCCCTCGGCTGCGTCGCCCTGCGGGTGCCGATTCGCGCCCTGCTGGGCGCGGTGATTGCGGCGCCAAACCGAGTGACGCTCGGCCAGCTCGTGCGTCGCCCACACGGTGTTAGGGGACGGCGGCGTCGTGGATCATGTCCCAGAGCCACTCGTAGAGCTCGAAACTGATCAGGGCGGCGACCGGCTCACCGGCGTCGGTGATCACCAGCCCCGCGTCGCTGTGGCCGACCCAGTCGACACAGTCTTCGAGGGCCTCGCGCAGCTCGCCCATCTCGACGTGGTTGTCCCCCTCCACTACGGCCTCCCTTCTGTCGGGTCTTCGCCAAGGCCCAGTTCGGCCAGGCACAGGTTGTGGCGCGTGGCCCCGCTGGGGCGGGGCTTGTCGTCCTGGCGGCCCTGGGGCAGGGGATCGACGACAAGGATGCCGGCGGACACGAGGCGACGGGTCGCCAGCAGTGCACCCCGGCGGCCCCGGCCTGAACTGGTCGGGCTGTCGTGGACGGCCTCGTACAGCAGGTGCGCCTCCTGCGCGGTGATACCCCAGCTGGACACGGCGCGAGCCGAAACCCGCCCGACCGCCCCGCTCTCATCGCCCCACGCAGCCAAGCGCACCTCCCGGTCACCGAGCCAGGCAAGGCGCTGGCCGACGTCACTGAGCGACGGCTCGAGGGCCGCGAGGGCCAGCGCGGCCCGGGCCACGGTCCAGCCGAGGGCGTCGGCCACCTCGTCCACGAAGACCCAGTCGGCCGCGGCCGCCAGCAGCGCGCCGATGTGGCGAGCGTCGGCGGCGTCGAGGCCGTCCGGGTCGGTCTCCTTGACCCGACCCCCGCCGTCGTCGACCAACAGCTCCCTGACCGACAGGCCGACGGCGGCGGCGAGCGTGTCCAGAAAGGTCACGTCCAGGTCGTTCTGGCGCATGCCGTGCTCAAGGCGATAGACGACCTGCTGGCTCACCCCCAGGGCCGAGGCCAGGACCCGGGAGGAGATTCCCAGCGCGAACCGACGCTGGCGAACCAGGCGCCCGTCGAGGAGGCGAAGGTCGGCGCCCGCGGTCACGACGTCCCGCCGCGGGGGCGAATGCGCCGATTGCGGGCTGCCACGGCGGCCGCCGAGGGCTCGGGGTTTTTCCAGCGCGTCTGGTACACGCAGCGGAGCTCGATGCCGTAGCGACGCACGGCCACCTCGGCCGGACGCTCGCCCCGCTCGACACGGCCGCGGGCGATGGCGGTTCCGGTTTCGGCGGCGGGGGTGCGCAAGAGCTTGACCACATGGCGGGGGGTGACGCGCGAGGCGCGGTGGGTGACGAACAGGGCATCGTCGGGCCCCGCACCGCAGAGGCGCCGGTAGTCGGCGAGGATGCGAACGAAACGCGTGCCGGGGTTGTCGATGACCACGCACGCGTCGTCGAGGCGCAGGCGCAGCGCACCGTCGGTGGCCTTGGCGTCCTCGACGGCGCCGACGGTGAGCGCCCCGATGAGCGCGGCGTCGAAGCCGGCCAGGTAGAGCGAGGCAGCGGCGCCGGGGTCGGGGTCGACGTAGTGGTCGAGGGCCTCCCAGGTTCCATCCGCTGCCGCCTTGCCAGCGGTGGGGACCAGATGTGCAGCAGCCACCAGGCGCGCGCCATCCACCGCCATATGCCAGCCGCGCGCGAGGCAGGCGACCTGCGCGGCGCGCACGACGAGCACGACATGTTCAGGGCTGGTAGCGGCCTCGATCTCACGCCGCAGCAGGGGCCAGATGCGCCGCTGATGCAGGGACTCCTCGCCCGGTACGGGCAGTGCCTCGTGGACACGGCGGACGACGGCGACGAACTCGGCGTCGACGCGCGCCGCGTCTGCAGGCCTCAGCAGCCGCTCGCACGCGGAACGGAACACCAGGCCGTCACAGCGCGGGAGCCGAGGCCAGGGGTCGGGCACGGGTGGCACTGGGGACGGCGGACGCTCGAAGACTGCGGCAAGGGCGTCCTGGTCACAGACCTGGGCGTCGACGGCCCGGCGCAGGGTGGCGACGAACTGCCGCGTGCGCTCGTCGAGGAGCCGAGGGGCCGGAGTCGCACAACCCAGCCACACCTGGGCCCCGAGGCCCGCCAGCCAGCCGGCTGCGGTCGCGGCCTTGGCGGAGGCCATGAGCTGGGCGTCGGGGATGAGGACGTGGGGCGAGTCCAGCGCCCGGATCCAGGCCGCGGCCAGGGACTCGGAGCGGCTCTTGGCAGCGTGGAGATGGCCGTCCTTGCCCAACCCGTCCAGGCACGCCTCGGCGAGGTCAAAGATCCCGCCACGTTCGTGGTCGAAGACGTCGGCCACCACCAGGCCCTCCCGGGGCTTTCCCAGGGCGCGCACCCAACGCCCCGAGCCAGGCGTGTCGTGGTAGAGCGCGATGTGGACGCCCCCGGCCGGGGTCTCGCCGATCATGACCGCCCTGCCAGAACATCCGCGATGCCCGAGCAGACATCGTCGGTCAACTCGTCGCCGAAGGCCCCCCGACCTTGCCACCACAGGGCTAAGAACTGTGCCCACCAGCGGTACATGCCCCGGGCCTCAGTGCGATTGAGGGTCACGAGCCGGGCGGGCTCGGCGGTGACGAACACCGGGTGGTAGGCGCCCAGCACACCGACCACCTCGTCGTCGGCCAGCGCGTCGATGCCCACCGGCAGATAGGTGCGCGACCGCAGCTCGGGCGGATAGCGGCGCCAGATGGCGGGCGTCGCCACCACCGCGAGGGCGAAGTCGGTGTCGGCGTGGTCCAACAGCTTGGCCAGCATCAGCAGCGACGCGGGGCTGACGTGCTGCGCCTCGTCCAGCACGAGCAGGCGGGGGATTTCGCCGAGGACCCGGCGCAGATCCCGGCGCAGCTCACCAGTGTCGAGGCGGCGGGACAGTCCGTCTGCGCAGAACTGCTCGCGCAGCTCACGCAACAACAGCGCCCCCCGGGCCCAATCGGAGAACTCGAGCCAGCTGAGCGCGAACGGCTCCCCGCGCTGGCCCAGCAGCCGCTCCACGGCACGGGCCACCATGAAGGTCTTGCCCGCACCGGTGTCGCCGGTGACGAGGGCGATGGCGCGGGCTGCGAAGGTGGCCTTGAGCGCGCCGGTGAGGCGGTGCAACACGTCAGGGCGACAGGTGGCCACGCCGGGGATCTCCCGGGTGCCCGACCAATGGGGCCCGAAGGGCAGGGCCACAGCCCCCCGAGCGCTCACCCGTCGTCCTCGTCGGGTTCGTCGTCGTCGGCGCCGGCCGCGTCGGCCAGCGCGTCGAGAGCCCAGGAGCCGCCCTTGCGGGCTGGCACCCGACCGCCGTCGCCCCTCGCCCGCCGACGGGTGGGGGGCCGGCGGCCGGGGCGGTGGGGATCGTCGGGAGTGGCGGGGTCCTGGCCGACGGCGACGCCCTTGGGCGGCGCTGCTTCGCCGGGGCGGGACTCCCGCAGTGCCTGCACGATCCCCATCCCGCGCCCCTCGGCGATGTCGGCACCCAGCGTCTGGGCCGCCTGCCGGGCGGCGCGGCCCAGCGCCATCACATAGTCCATCTGGCGGCTGCGGTTGTCGACGATGCGCTCGCGCACGCCCGCGGGCGTGGGCCCGTCATAGACCCATCCACAGAAGCGCCCCCCGAAGAAGACTGCGGCGCGGTCGTAGCGGCGCCGCAACGGCTCGGGAACCGTCGGCCAGCGGGCCTGGGAACCGTCGAGGAGCGGCGGGAGGTAAGCGAGGGGGTCGGTGAGATGGTTGAGGACCCGGACCTCCACGAAGTCGCCCACCGTCGGCTTCGTCTTTTGGCCCCGGCGCCATTCGCCCTCGTCGAAGTCCACGTCGACGCCGTCGCCCACCCAGTAGCGGCCGTCGATGCACACCCCCCGGTGCTCGACCCTGCGCCGCCCGCCGTTGAAGGCGTGGGGCTGGTACAGCTCGGCCAGCGCTTCGTCGGGGAGGCGGCGGTAGGCAGGGGCATTGGCCATGAAGAACTCCCGGGGCGTGGTCCCCAGGTGCTTGCGGGGGGTGTCGTTGCGGCGGTCGACCGCCAGCAGCACCAGCCCCTTCACCATCTCGAAGGTGAGCAGGTGGGCGTCCGGCTGGCCGTGGAGGTCGGTGCCGTCGAGACGGAGTGCGTTGGTGCGCCGCCCCGGCAGGCCGGCCAGCAGTTCGTCTTGGAGGTGGCGGGCCTCGGCCTCCACTACCGCCTTGCCCCACCATGCATAGGGTGCGTGGGCGGACATCTGGGGCAAGGAGACGAAGCACCCGGGCGTCAAGCCGGCCAGACGATGGACCCGCACAAAGGCGTCGTCGTTGCGCGTGGCGGTGAAGGCGCGAGCATTGTCGAACACGATCGAATCGGGTAGGCGTCCATAGGCGCGGCCGTCGGCGTCGACGAGGGGCTCGGCTGCATCGGCAAGCAGCGCCAAGAAGTCCCCGGACGTGAAGGGCCGGGGAAGGATCGACACGGCGCGCTTGAAGCCCGATGCCACGTCGGTCAGCAACAGGACGCGCACCTGGATCCGCACGTGGGTACCTGGGTCGCCACCCGCGTCGAGGTCCATGACCACCTCATCGGCCTGGTAGGCCTCGCCGACCTCGTAGTGGGGGCCACGCACGAATAAGCACCGGGCCGGGACCTCGCGCAGACCCGAGCGGGGCGCGGCCTGGAGCAGGGCAGGAGCCGCCTTCAGCTTGCGACACAGTGTGGCCCGGCTGGGCACCCGGTCAGCTCCGAGGACCTCGCTCAGCGCGGCCAGCACCCTCTTCTGGGATCCCAGCCAAAAGTAGAGCGTCCAGAACACGTCGTCGAGGACGAACGCGCCCGGGCCGCGGAGGGCAAGACGCTCCAGCAAGTCACCGCCTTCGTCCTCGCTGCCGGACCCTTCGGCGAGGATCTCCCGGCGGAGCCGGTAGATCGGGGTGAGCGACCGCCACCCCGCCAGATCGGCGTAGACGCGGGCGCGCTCGCGGGTCAGGGCGCCGCCGGTGCCCGCGAGGTAGAGGCGCAGCTCGTCTTTGACGATGGCGCGGGTATCGGTCCTGGTCCACAGGGTCTGGTCGATGCTCATCGTGGTCTCCTCGGTTCAGCGCGGCGCCAGAGCGGGCGGCGGGGCGAGGCGGCGCATCCCGGCCCCTGCGGGCGCCACCATGAACGTGCGACGTGGGGCGGCAAGCGTCACGACCCGCACGCCCCCGAAGCGGTTCCCCCAGCGCTCCGCGCCTCCGACGCACAGGGCGCGCACCTGGGTAGCGGTGTGGGGGTTGGTGAGGTCGGTCCGCGACGTCTTGAGCTCGTCAACCACGAGGACCCCGGTGACCGGATCGTGCCACAGCAGGTCCAGGCGGCAGTGGGCGAGCGGCTCCTCGACGCCGACCAGTTCCCAGCCCAGGGGCAGGCACGAGGCGAGGTAGACGTTGACCGCCGAGATGCAGCGCGTGAGCAACGAAGCGGCCAGCGCGCCGCCGAGCGGCTCGGCGCGGAACATCTGGCGGGCGAGAGCCGAGACGTCCTCGGGCCCGTCGCCGGCGGCGACGGCCAGTGCCACCAGTCGATGGACTCTGCGCCCAACCTCACAGCTCACCCGTGTGTCCCACACCTCACTCGCTCCTTTCAGGTGTAGGGCGTGCCCCACACCGCTGTCCCAGTGTGCACCCGGGGTGTGACAAGAACTCTCTGGCGTCCGTGTGCTGGGGGCGGCGGCGTGGTAAGGCGGGGTGCTATGCCCCGGGCTCAGGCCAGCGCCAGACGACCGTGCGACTACTGCGCCCGCTTCCCCGACGGGCCAATCCGCAAGGACGCGCCGGCTGGGGTGGCCGAGGTCGTCGCCGTGGCCCGCTCGATCCGACGAAGGCTGGAGGACGGCACGCCGAGTCTCAGCGAACTCGCGAGGCGCTCGGGTGTCGACAGGAGCACGATCTATGACCTGTTGGCCGGGCGCGCCTGGATCGACGTCTCGACGCTCGCCCGCCTGGAAGCGGCGCTGGGCACCCGGTTGTGGCCATCGTCGCAGAGCTGAGGCGCTGGGCCCGGGGTCTGCCCGGACTGGTGTCTGCCACACGTCGGGCGCGCCGGATAGATTCGGGTCGGCCACGGAGACGGTCCTCCTTGGTCCGGACCCCCGGGAGTTCGGGCTCCGCGGGGGTCTTTCTCCTGATCCCTACCGCGCCGTCGTTTCGATCGTCGTCGTCACAGTGGCCGCCGGCATAAGCCTGTCACAGGCCCGGCTTAGACTGGTGAATTGGGTACGAGTAATGCCCTGTCGCCGCCGGCACCTAGGTCAGCTTGGATTCCGTTGTCACCCGTGTCTAATCGTTCGGTCGCCATCCGTCAAGAGGGAGGTGGCGTCCCTGCGCTCGATGGGCGCTGGACCGTGCGGCTCTTGGCTGCGCTGGCTGCCGGGCCGCTGCACTACAGCGACATCGCTCGGGCGCTTGAGGGCATCTCCCCGACGGTCCTGAACGAGCGGTTGCGCGACGTGGTCGATCGCGACCTCGTCCGTCACGGCGGCAACGGCTCTCCGTACAGCTTGGCAGCCTCGACCGCACCCCTCGCCGACGCCCTGCGTGAGTTGCGGGCCCGAGCGCAAGTTGTGGATGGCTCCCGCCGCGCGCTCGCGCCACCGGGCGGGGTGTTGGGCATCATGGAGCGGCGCTGGGCTCTGGCGATCTTGATGTGCCTGCTGGACGGGCCGAAGCGCTACTCCGAGATTGGCAAAACGCTCCCGGCGATGTCGGGATATACCCAGTCGCACAGAATGCGGGAGCTGGCCGACGCGAGGCTCGTCGAGCGCAGGGTCGCGCAGGGCCCACCCGTCTCGACGAGTTACCTGCTGAGCCCCGAGGGCGAAGGTCTCCGGCCGGCTCTGGAGGCGATTCGTCGGTGGGCAGAGGACCCTCGTCGCCGGTGAGGCGGCAGGTCAGGCCATGCACAACCGTGAGGCGGGTGTACTCCCAATCCAGCGCGGGCGCCCGGACAGAGCCTCCTTCGCCGGCCTCACACCTTGCGCCGGCCCGCTCGCGGCCGCGGGACGTGCGGCGCGAACCCCGCTGTAATCGCCATCCTCCCATTGCTGGTGCACGGCCCCAGGCTCTTTGAGACCGCGAGCGGTATGCGTGGCATGGCGAGTGTCACCCCTGGCGTGGCGCTTGTGCGAGCTGGGACACGGGCGGCCTGTGTGAGCGTTGGGCTCGGTCCGGTACGTGATCTGCGGCTCATGCCGCCCGGCGGCGACGGCTGGCGCCCTGTCGTGGAGGTCGTCGGGGCGCGCCCATCGGAGCGCCGGTGAGGGTGCTGATCGTCGGCGACGTCGGCGGCCATCTCAGTGCCCTGGAGGAGGTCCTCGGGCGATTCGGGGTGTCGGTACGGGGCGGCGAGATTCCCCCAGGCACCGTTGTGCTACAGGTGGGTGACCTCGTCGGGCGCAGTGCCGAGTCGGAGGCGACCGTTGCGGCCGTCGAGCGCATCCGGCGAAGCCAGCCGGACCGCTGGGTCCAGCTCGCCGGCAACCATGAGCTGCACCATCTCGGCGGCCACCAGTTCGCGGGAACCGACGACCTCAGCGAGGAGGCGGTGGCGACCATGCGCGAGTGGCTTGCCTCAGGCTGGCTGGGGGTGGCAGCCGCGATCGAGACCAGCGGTTCGGGGGTCTTGGTATCCCACGCCGGGCTTACCCGCGGCCTGTGGTGCGAGCTTGGGTCCCCAGCCTCTGCGGTCGATGCGGCCGCGGCGTTGCAGATGGCGTGGCGTGACGTGGATGGATGGGACGTCGTCAACCGCCCCGGCTACCTGCTGTCAGGCGGCGGCTCGCCGGCGCCGGACAGCTCGGCGGGTCCGTTGTGGGCCGAAGCAAGCCTCGAGCTGGTTCCCCCCTGGCTCGATCATGATGACCTCCCCTTCGACCAGGTACACGGCCATACGAGTGTCTATGACTGGAATCGCGCCGCGTTCGGGGCGGCGGGCCTGGTCCAACACGCCAGCGTCGATCGCCACAAGCGCCACGTCGTCGTGCGCGCCGGGACGCACGCGATCACCGGCATCGATCCGGGCCTGGGACGCCATGGTCACACGTTCTGGGAACCGCTCATCGTAGAGGCGACGCGGGGTACCCCGCTGTGACGTGGGTGATGTATGACATGACAAACCCAGGCGTCGGGGTAGGTAACGGGTCGCAGGCACAACAGGCTGGGGAGGCCGCAGTGTCGAGAGTGCCAGGGCCGGGGTTGGTGTGTAAGAACTGCGGGAAGCTGCTCTCGCTGCTCGACCGCGTCTGGCGCGACGAGCGCTGGGTTATCGACTGCCCGAAGTGTGGTGCGGAGAACTCGATGAAGCGGCCCGACCCGCCGCGATGGAGGCGGGATCGTCTAGGGGCCCGTCGGCCCGGCCGTTTAGCCGGCACGGCCGCCTTGAACCTCGGTGTTCGGAGAGGTGCCCCGCTCCGGCTCCCAGTTGGGCCGACGCCTCACTGAAACTGCTCAGCTGTCAACCCCTGCGGAACAGGTTCCGCGGCACTCACGTAATGCGGCGTCGTCATCCAGCGGAGTGTCCCGTAGCAACTTCTCGGACACTTTCGGGCTCCCATAGCGCATACCTGGTTGGTGGGTTGGACGGAGCCGGACGACGTGCATCGGTCATTCCCGCAGGGCACGCTCGACCTTGCGAGGGGAACGGTCACCGTGAAGCCCAGATCGTCACCATCACGCATCTCGAGCCTCGCTCTTGTGGCCTCCACAAGGGGGCTGACCGGCGTAAGGCGCGCCGCGCTTCGTTGCCCGTTCGCGTCGCCCATGGCGCTAAGGAAGAGGCGCCCAGCCCGTCATCTCGCCGGACCGCGTGAATTCGACGGCCTCATGCTGTTTGGCGTCGGCCCACTTCAGGCCCAGCACCTTGGTCCCTCTGGAGTCGGAGCGAGTCAGCCGAATCTCCGCTGGACGACGCATGGCAGGTGCCAGGTGATCAGGTTGGCCGAGCGCGAGCGATAGAGGTACGAACCGGCACCAGGCCCGCAGATAGGTCAGCTCGCCTTCGGGGTTCAGGTGTGTTGTGATCGCCAGATTCGCGGGAGCGGCATACCGGTCGCCGAGCTGGGCGTCGACATAGAGGCCCCAGTTCTTTGGGAAGTCTCGCCGGCCGAACAGAACTTCAAGCATGTGGTCCTCATCTCGAATCGCAGCGCCTCGTCCCGCCAGCCGGTTCGTCGCCGTGAGACCGAACGCGATCTTGAGGAGCCAGCGCTCGAGAAACTCACCGCGAACGTAGACGCGTTCGTCGTTTTTCGATCGGGCGCCCAGCTCATGGTCAAAGCGCTGGAGTGCGCCGAAGAAGCTCACGGCTGCGGAGTCGAGGTGCGACAGGGAATGGTTGTGCGCGTCACACAAGATTTTCGATGCAAGAGACGCGACGCCGATCCTCTTCGGGTTGTCGATTCCGGGCATGCCGTCGATGATCGGCGCCTTGTGGATTAGTTCGAGGACGCTTCGAGAGAGGTAGTGCTCTCGCGTCTGTACCGGGGAGCAGCCACCCAACGGCGTTGCGTAACAGCTGACCATCTTGATGGCCAATCATCACAGCATCCACCGCTTAAAGGCGGTGCTGAAGCAACAGTGAGCCGTCGCTGTTGAACCCGCTGACATCGGTGGGCAGCGCCACTCGCCGGCGCGAGCGAGAAACCGCCGATTGGCCCGTCTGGGAGGCCCGCGTCAGCCGCGCGTTCGGGCCGGCTGTTCCGTCTTTGACCTCCGCGCCCGTAGCGGCAGTTCCGTCGCGGCGAACGGCGACCTAGAAGCTGTCGTGATCGCGGGAGTTGCTGCGGTCCGATCGGCACCTCGGGGGCGTGGCATGCAGTGCCGCCGCCGCATGTTCTGGGCTGTTGAGAACGTCGAACGGTGCGCAAGCGCAGGCGTGGCGTGAGTCGAGGTATCGGAGGTACTCAGGGTCTTCGACGATCCGGACCGTTGACCCCGATAGATCGGCGCCTGCCCGAGCGCCGACGTTTGCGACTGTTTCAGCGGTTCTGGGCGCGTTGGAGACTGCGGACCCACTGGAGAACATCGCGCCGCCCTCTGCGGCTATTCGTCATTCCGCTCCACATAGTTCTCCCCGATCGACGTGACGCTCCAGCGACCGCCGACGCCGATGCCGCTCGGGTCGGCAACCACGAGGCCGAGCTCCTCGAGAAGTCTGAGTTCATCGAGGACCGTCATTTCGCCGGCCCCATTTCTAGCCGTCATCGTGATGTCTATCCATCGAGCGTCCCACCGTCCAGCGCCTTCGGCGACAATGCGCAAGAGCTCTAGTTGACGGTGGCTCAACTCAGCCGCCTTCATGGGCGCCATTCCGGATGGAAGATGTCAGCATTGCCGATGCCGTAATCCTCGAGAGCGGCGGTGTGCACGTTGTTCCACACGTCGTACATCTCGGGACCACCGAGATAGCTCGTGCCTCCATAACCCAGAGCGGCATATCGATCGGCCTCGTCCAGCTCGTGCGTGTAGAAGTTGAGGTCCCATTGCGTCGCCTCCAAGTCACTGGAGGCGATGGAACCGAGCCGGCTGAGCATGCCTTGTTCAGGACCCGCTAGCGCGCCGCCCTCGGGAACGAACCGCTGGAGATGTGACGCCACCGCCTGGACTCCCTCGGCGTTGACCTCCGCACTGCTGGCGCTCAACGATTGGATCGGCCCGCCGGCCGCCTCGGGATCGAACTCTCGGCCCGACGCGAGTCCTCGGGCACCGGTGAATTCGGGCTCAGCCTCTGCGGCCGGGATGTCGGCAGCGCCGACGTGCGCCACATTCGCGACCGCACCAGCGCCTTCCACGGACTCGACGGCGGGCTCGGCTGACATCGGTGCCTCGGGGAGGATCCGGCCGGCGGTTTCAGCGAGCTTCGGAGCGGCCTCCTCGAGTGCGGGCAGGGTCGGCGCTGCTTTCTCGGCTTCGTGCTCGACCTCATACCCGGCCGCCGACAGGGCAGGCCCAGCGGTGAAAGCACAGCCTCCCATCGTGAAATAGTCACAAGCGGCGTAGGCGACGGTGCCGACGGTTGCTGCAGCGCCCCAGCCGATCATCTTCCACTTGTTGTGCTTGATGAGGCTGGTCATCGCCTGCGCCCCGGCGATCTCGCACCGCATGTAACAGGCAAGTGCCTGGTCCGCCCGGGCCTGCTTAATGGTCGCTTGTCGTTCAAGGGCGAGATCATCCGCCGACCTGGCCGAACCAAGTCCTGCAGCGAACGCGTTGTACGACGGATTGGACGACGGGGGCGGTCCTTGCGATGCGTTATCCGAACTTGGCTGGTAGCAGCGGCCGTTCCACCCGCACGGCCAGTGGCCGGTCGGATCGATCAGGTTGACCGGGTTGCCGTTGACGTACCCATATGTGTTGCGGGTGAGGGGGTCGGTGCCGACGGAAAGATTCTTAGAAGAGTCGTCGGCCCGGTAGCTGTCGGGCGTAGTGAAGATCGTCCGGCGTGGGTCGTAGGAGCGTGATCCGAGCTGGTAGTAGCCGTCGTTCAATTGACGCCGGGCGTCCCTGAACCAGTGATCCGGCGCAGGCATCGTCGGCGTAAAGAGGGTGTTGGGCTGGAGGGTCCCGCACACATTGGACGTGGTGAAACCGATTTCGCCATGCGTCGTCGTCAGCGGTGTCCCAAACGGATCGAAGCGGGCAGTACACATGATCGTGGCCGTCGACGTAATCGTCGTGATGTCGCCCTGGCCGTCGTCGTTATAGAACTCAGTCGCCGGCGGCGACGTGGACTTCACAGCCCGGCCCAGGGTCTGGCCCGATGGTGCCAGCTCGAAGACGGTGTCGACGTTTGCGGGACTCGTCTCCATTGCGGTCGTGTTCGACAGGCCGTCGTAGTGCATCGTCGTCACGCCATTGCCGTCGCCGGCGTCGGCGGTGCGCTGGCGGTCGAGGCCGTCGTAGGTGTTGACGACAGCGTTGAGCGAGCAGTGTTTGGTGTTCGAGGTCCGGTCGAAGCCGTCATAGCCCCAGGTCGTGCAACTGTCGCTGGCGAGCCCACCCCAGGGGGTGTAGCTCCAATTCGCCGAGCCGAACTGGTCGGTCCGTGACTTCACCGAGTCATCCGCGTTGTAGGTCTGCGTCGCCGTGTAGCTGTTGCCCGTCGTGGCGTCCTTGTACGGGAACGAGAGGCGGTTGCCGTCGTGGTCCCAGGTAATCGTCCGCGCTGGCTCGGTCCCGGGTGTGAACGAGGTCAAGTGGCCAGCAGCGTCATAGCCGTACTGGAAGGTGTCGTTCATCGTGGTGACGCCGCTGCTGGTCGCCCCCGACCCCGAGAACGCTTGGCTCAGAACGCGCGCGTCGTTGTCGTAGGTGTAGTCCCAGCGGGCCAGCCCGGCGCCGAAGTTCACCGTGGCGAGCGTGTTGTCGGCGTTGAAGGTGTAGGCCGTCTGGCGACCGTTCTGGTCGGTGCGAGTCGCCGGGCGTCCCGCCGCGTCGTAGGTCCAGGTATTGGTCGTAGTCGTCCCGTCGTAGCCGACGAAGGCCGGTGCCTTCATCGTCGTGGGCAGCTCGGCATCGTTGAAGGCATACGACGTCGGATAGTTCGTCGATGACGTGTCCTCCCGCCAGGAATATCGGGTCCCCGAGCCGTCGTAGGAGGAGCGTGTGGTCCGGGTCCCGTCGCCCACAGTGCGCGCACTGCCGTCGAGGTAGTAGGTCGACGTGATGGTCGAGCCGCCACCCGTCGAGTCGGTGACCGAGGTCTTGTTGCCCGCCGGGTCATAGGACGTGGCGATGGTCGCGGCGGCAAGGCTTGGGTCGTCGCGGCCCTGCTGCTGGTTCTGGCGGTCGTCTTGGAACCAGGTGAAGTG
>JAFASB010000244.1 GCA_019244985.1 Acidimicrobiia bacterium
CCGGTACCCTCCGCCCCAATGAGCACCGCCGATCGTGTCCAACCTGAGCGCAACCTCGCGCTCGAGCTCGTCCGGGTCACCGAGGCCGCCGCCCTCGCCGCCTCGCGCTGGATGGGCCGAGGGGACAAGGAAGGCGCGGACGGTGCCGCGGTCGATGCCATGCGTGTCGTGCTGGGAACCGTCGCCATGGACGGCATCGTCGTCATCGGCGAGGGCGAGAAGGACGAGGCGCCGATGCTCTACAACGGCGAGAACATCGGCGACGGCACGCCGCCGTCGGTCGACATCGCCGTCGACCCCATCGACGGCACCACGCTGACGTCGCTGGGCCGCGGCAACGCCCTGGCGGTCATCGCTATGAGTGAGCGGGGCACGATGTTCAACCCCGGGCCGTGCGTGTACATGGAGAAGATCGCCGTCGGCCCCGACGCCGCCGGCGCCATCGTCATAGACCCGGCCCCCACCGAGAACCTCGAGAGCGTGGCGAAGGCCCTCGGCCGAGAGGTGCGCGATCTCACCGCCGTCATCCTCGACCGCGAGCGCCACGGCGAGCTCATCGGCGAGATCCGCGCCGCCGGTGCGCGCATCCGGCTCATCCCCGACGGCGACGTCGCCGGCGCCATCTCCACGGCCTGGCCCGAGTCGGGCGCCGACGTGCTCTTCGGCATCGGCGGCACACCCGAAGGCGTCATCGCCGCCGCCGCCCTCAAGTGCATGGGCGGCGAGATGCAGGGCAAGCTCTGGCCCCGGAACGACAGGGAGCGCCAGGCCGCCATCGACGAGGGCTACGACCTCGACCAGGTGCTGACCACCGACGTTCTGGTCGCAGGCGACAATGCCTTCTTCGCGGCGACCGGCATCACCGACGGCGAGCTCCTGCAGGGCGTTCACTACGACGCTCGGGGCGCCACCACCGATTCACTCGTCATGCGCTCGAAGTCCGGCACCGTGCGTCGTATCGACGCCCGCCACCGCCTCCCGAAGCTCCGCGAGTTCGCGTCGATCGAGTTCGGCTAGCTCCTCTACGAGGTGCTGCCGGCCGCCATCGACTCGTGGTACTGCGAGTCGGGCGCCGTCGCCACTGCGAACACGCCGACCGGATGGCCTGAGACGTACGACGTGGAGATGTAGTCGCCGACCATGCGGCCCTGGCTGGTGTTCGCAAGCCACTTGTTCTGCATGGGCGCGCTCGAGAGTGTCGTCGGGCTGCCCCACCCGGACAGGCCGCCCGTCGACGAGATCTGGCCGACCTGGAGCTGACAGGCCGTTCCCGAGCAATTGGCGACCGGGAAGAAGTAGTACGTCAGCGCCAGATGGGCGCTGGGTCCTGAGGTCGTGGAGTCGACGGCGAGGCCGGGGATGAAGTGGTCCACCGTGCTCGTCACTGCGTCAATGGGGACGCGCACCGGTCCCGCCCAGGTGACACCGTCGGACGTCGACGCGATCACGATGTCGTTCGACGAGCAGCGCGACCGGAACCGGCAGTCCTCCCACGCTGCGTAGACCGTTCCGGCGCTGTCGACCTCCGCCGACGGCAGCTTGTTCACGCGCATGCTGGCGTGCACGGCGTGGTGCTGCACAGGCGTGACAGTCGTCGCCGCGCTCCATGTCTGACCGCCGTCGGTCGACCGATAGGAGATGATCGCCGACTGGGCGGCATTGTCGGCGGGGACGACGACGGTGCCGTCCGGGCGCACGACGGGCTGGCCCCCGATGCCGTGGACGGAGTCGGCCGTCGTCTGCGGCGGCGACCACGTCATGCCGCCGTCGGCCGACGTCGTGTTGTAGATCAGGTCGCCGGATCCCTCGACGTCGTACTCGATGTAGCAGTGGCCGAAGTACGGACTGGTCGGCGTGTTGTCACATGCGATCCAGCTCTTGTCGAGGCCACTCCCCTTGGTGGCGGCGACGGTCGCGTTCCCCCATGTCGTCCCGTTCGTCGACGCGTTGAGAGCGACGGCCACGCCGTTGGACCCGGTCATAGCCAGCGTGGCCACCAGCCACTTCCCGTGGGCGGCGTCGTAGGCCACGCTCGCGTCGGTCGCCCGGTCGTACGGGCCGGGCACGGGCGCCAATTTCGTGAGCCCCGGAAGGAGGCCGTTGGCCCATGTCGTGCCCCCGTCAGACGATGTCGACCAACCGATGGCGGCCGCGCCACCATTGGCGATGCGGCCGACCTGGAAAGCGGACACGATCGTCGACCCCACCGCGAACGTGTCGGGCTCGACCTCGGTCTGATGCTCGGCCTTCGAGGTTGACGGCGTGACCAACGTGTCGGTGCTGATGACCTGGACGTTGGCCGCCGCGCCGGCGGAGACCGCGATCATCGTCACGGTCAAGGGAATGGCGAGGGCGACAAAGAGGCGCTGGGCTGCACGCATGACGGGGAACCGTACAGACCAACTCAGAGGTGGCGGCACATCTGGACGAATTCCCTGCCGTGTTTCCACGTCCAGCTGACCTCTTTGACCCATCCGCGGCTTTTGTAGAAATCGTAAGAGCGGCTGTCGGCCCAGGTGCGCAGCGCGAGTCGGCGCGCGTCCCGCTCGGCCGCGAGCGACTCGAAGGCGGCGAGCAGCCTGCTGCCGATCCCCTGTCCGCGCTGGTTGCGGTCGACGATCAGGTCGCGCAGGTACGCGACGCCGCCGTGCGTCCAACCCTCGGCGACGGCCACCACGTCACCGTCGCGGCGGGCGGCGATCGTGAACGGGAGCTCGGGCGGGAAGTCCGGCCCGAGGACGTCGACACCATGGTCGTACCACTGCCGCTCGGAGAAGGCTTCGGTGTCCGGGTCGGGCCGCTCGCTCACCGTCAGCTCGAGCTCGATGCCGCCGCGGCCAACGACGGCAGGCGGGGCGAACGGTGCGTCCGCAATCGGGTGCCACAGCCGTCCCTTCGCGGTCTTGGTCTCTTCGAGCAGGTGCACTCGCTCGAATGTGACGGTGGCGCGGTAACCGGCGAGGGCCGCGACGGCAGCCGCGATCCGGTCGGGCGCCATCTCGTCGGCGAGCGTGACATGGGGTACAAAAGGCCAGGTCAGAGGGCGTTCCAGGGGCGGCACGAACACGCTGCCGCGGAGCCGGCCGAGGGCCTCGAAACCGGGGCCCGACACCGCCAGATAGACGGTGGGGCTGTCGGGCTGGAACGTGGCGGGCGGACCGAGCTGGAGCGTGAACGCGCCTACTGACGCCGCCGCGCCGCGAAGGACCCGCAGGGTGTCGGTCATCGCGTCGTCGCGCACGTTGACCGGCGGCACGAGCGTCAGGTGGGACGGGATGCGGCCGAGTGCGCCGTCGTCGCACGCTCGACGCAGGGCGTCGACCTCGCGGTCGAAGGGCGCCGGGAGCAGCAGGGCCACACCCAGCCGGCGCTTGGGCATCAGCGTCGCATCACGGTTGCAACAGCACGTGCATGCGGCGCGACGCGGCGCGCAGGCCGATGAGACCCATGACCGAGAGGTAGGCGACGTGCACGAGCATGTCCACGCCGATGGTGCCGGTCGTGAGGGCGCGCTCCATGGCGACACCTTGGTAGAGGGGCGTGCACTGCACGACAAGTTGTAAGGCGCGCGGGTACGTCGCCAGTGGATAGAAGGTCGCCGAGAAAAGGAACAGCGGCAGGATCGTCAGCTGCACGAACTCGAAGTCCTGCCAGCTCCGCATGTACGAGGTGCACGCAAGGCCGACCGCACCGAATGCGAAGCCGATGAGTGTCGCACCGGGAAGGGCGAGCACCACCCACGGCGACTGGACAAGCCCAAGGACCGCCATCACCAGCAGGAAGGCGACGGCGTACATGAACCCCCGAAACAGCGCCCACGCGATCTCGCCCAGCGCCAGATCGTCGATGGTGACCGGCGTCGCCAGGATCGCCTCGTAGCTCTTCTGGTACTTGAGCTGGAAGAACACGCCGAACGTGCTGTCGAACACAGCACCGTTCATCGCTGACGAAGCCAAGAGGGCGGGCGCCACGAACGTCGCGTACGTCAGCGAATGCCCACCGACGTTGACGTGCCCTACGAGCTTGCCGAGGCCGATGCGAACCGAGAGCAGATAAAAGACGGGCTCGAAGAAGCCGGCGAGGAACGTCAGCCACAGATGGCGATACACCATCAGCTTGCGCTCGAGGATGCGCGGCGCCCGCTGACGCCCCGCCAGCAGGGGACTCGCCAGCCGGAGCGGGAAGTCCGTCATTGGACCAACCTCCTGCGGTAGGTGGCGTTGGCGATCAGGCAGCCCCCGACGAACCATGCGAGGAGATAGGCCACGTGGGCGATCGAGCCGAGGAAGGAAGCCTCGCCCAGTGCGAGGTGACGGCACAGATCGACGCCATGCCACAACGGCGTGATGTACGCGACCGGACGGAGTCCGACCGGCAGCTGCGACACGGGGAAGAAGGTGCCGGAGAACAGGAACATGGGCATCACGCCGAAGCGGAAGAGGGCGGTGAGGCCGCTGTCGCGTTCGAGCGTCACCGCGTAGCCGGCGATCGGCGCCGCGAAGGCGAGGCCGGTCAACAGCCCCACCGGAATCAGGAACACGGCCTCGGGGGACTTGATGGCGCCGAAGGCAGCCATGACGACGAAGAAGACAGTGCACACCATCAGGATGCGAACGCCGATCCAGGTGAGATGGCCAGCGAGGATGTCGCGCACGCGCAGAGGGGTGGCGAGCATGGCGTCGTAGGTCTTCAGCCACTTCACCGCCGCCATCACCGGCCACGCCGCTTCCATCGCCGCCGTCTGCATGGCGGCCGCCGCCAATAGCGCAGGTGCGAGGAAGACCAGGTAGCTCACGCCACCGAGCGATCTGCTGTGTCCGCGGTTGACGAGCGAGCCCAGCCCGAGGCCCATGGCCGCGAGGAAGAGGACGGGCTGGAGCACGCTCGACACCGCCGAGCCCCGCCACGTCCGCTTGTACCGGTAGGCCCACGACTGCAGCGACCGAACCGACGCCGAGCTCATAGTCCGTCGGTCCGACGGGTCGAATCTACTGCGGACCACTTCGCCGCCGGCCACTCATCGCCGCCGAAGGCGGCCCATTCTGGCTGGCGGCACCGCCGAGCGAGGCTCGGCGCAACAAGAACGCGCGGAGGCCGGCCGGCTTCGCCGTGCTGGCCGGAGCACGACTGAAACTCGCCGAGCAGGCTCTGCTTGCGAGTGCGAAACCTCATCAGTCGGTGAGGCTGCGGCCGGTGAGGTGAAGGAAGACGTCCTCGAGGGTGCTGCGGCGGACGAGGGCGAAGTCGGGTTTGACGCCGAGGGCGTGGACCGCTGACAAGGCGGCTTCGCCGTCGTGGGCGTAGAGCAGCACCCGATCGGGCAGGACCTCGACGCGGTCGGCGGCGCCGTCGAATCGCGTCACCGCGGCTGTGGTCTCGGCCGCGGGAAGGCGCACCTCGAGCACCTCTCTCGTGGAGTAGCGGGTGATGAGGTCGCGCGGCGTGCCCTCGGCGACGATCTTGCCGTTGTCCATGACCACCAAGCGGTCGCAGAGCTGCTCGGCCTCGTCCATGTAGTGCGTCGTGAGCACCTGGGTCACGCCCTGCTGCTTGAGCCGGTACAGCCGGTCCCAGACGGCGTGGCGCGCCTGCGGGTCGAGGCCGGTCGTCGGCTCGTCGAGCAACAGCAGTTCGGGCTCGCTGATGAGCGCACGGGCGATCGTCAGGCGCCGTTTGAGACCGCCCGACAGCGGCTCGACCCGGTCGTTGGCCCGGTGGTCGAGCTGGACGAACTCGAGCAGCCGGTCGGCGCGCTCCCGCACCACCGAGCGCGGGAGGTCGAAGTAGCGCCCGTAGATCAGCAGGTTCTCGCGCACCGTCAGCTCGACGTCGAGCGTGTCCTCCTGGGGCACGACGCCGAGCCGGCCTCGGATGGTCGGACCGTCCGTCGCCGGGTCCATGGCCAAGATGCGCAGCACGCCGTCGTCGAACGGCGATACGCAGCCGATCATCCGCATTGTCGAGCTCTTGCCGGCGCCGTTCGGGCCGAGGAACCCGAACGACTCCCCGCGCTGGACGTCGAAGTCCACGGCGTCGACCGCCGTGAAGCTCCCAAAGCGCTTGGTCAGCCCCCGGGCATGAATGAGCGCGCCCCCGTTCCCCTCTGCCACCACGCCGAGACTACGGACCGCTCGGTGGGTAGGCGTCCTCCAGCCATTCGATCGCGGTCTCACCCCAGTCGATCGGGCGGAGGCGACGGCCGCGCTCGACCTCGACACGATGCGCCGGGTCGCGAAGCAACGCCCGCACGCCGTCAAGGGGACGGACCATCCGCGCCGTCATCCATCTCGTCCAGACGTCCGCGAGTCCGACCTCCCCGGCACCGGCAAGGGTCGCCGCCCGCTCGATTTCGCCCTTCTCGGACAGGAGCCAAGCGGCAAGGACCAGACCGCGAGCGACGTGAACATCCCATTCGTTCGTCGACGCGGCCCTGAGTCCAGCGACAAGGGCGCGCGCCGCTGCTTCGGGATCGCTCACCGCGACCAGCTCGGCGAGCTGCATGGCAGTCATCCCGACCTGGAAGAGGTCACCAACAGTCGTGAACAGCTCGAGGGCCTCGCGGACGCGCACCTCGGCGCGAGCGAGATCACCTTCGACGTCAGCATTTTTGGAGAGCTCCTGCAAC
>JAFASB010000353.1 GCA_019244985.1 Acidimicrobiia bacterium
CGCCCGGGCTCTACCAATGTCCGGGAGGTCCGATTACCGTCTGTGCATGGAGTACAACCGGGCCCGCGGTTCCACCGGGTCCCGGCCGGGCTCGGTCAGGTTCTGGGCCCTTCGCGGGCGGAAGCGCCCGCACTCCACGACGCGTGCCGCGGTCCAGCTGCGCGAGCGTCGTCTTCCCCGGCCGGTTGCGTGGGTGCCGAGCTGCCCCCTGTCCGGGGGGAGACACCGGGGAGCGAGATAAACCGATCGAGTCGTCGAAGCCCGCGGGTGCGGGCACCAGGAGGTCTGCGGTGGATGTCGTCGTCAGCAGCCGTCACTGCGAGGTGTCGGACCGGTTCCGGGAGCACGTGGAGGAGAAGCTCCTCCGCCTCGAGAAGCACGACCACCGCATCATCCGGGTCGACGTGCTGCTCGAGAAGGAGGCCAGGCCCCGCGACCCCGAGCGCAACGTGCGCGTCGAGCTGACCGCGAAGTCCAAGGGCCCGATCGTCCGCGCCGAGGCGTGCGCGGAGGACAAGATGGCTGCTCTCGACCTGGCGCTGGACAAGATGGCCGCGCAGATGCGCCGGGCGGCCGATCGCCGCAAGGTGCACCGTGGCCAGCACGCCCCCGAGTCGCTCGGGCAGGCGATGGCACGGGCCCAGGAGAACGGCGTCGCTGCCGGGGACGTGGGGGAGGAGACCTCCTCGACGGAGCACATGGTCGGGCCCGTCGCCGTGGACGGTGACGGGCCCCTCGTCGTACGGGAGAAGGCGCACGCCGCTGCCCCGATGACCCTCGAGCAGGCGCTCTACGAGATGGAGCTGGTCGGCCACGACTTCTACCTGTTCGTGGACAAGGAGAGCGAGAAGCCCTCGGTCGTCTACCGCCGGCGAGGCTACGACTACGGCGTGATCAGCCTCGACCTCGATCGCTGACCGCCCGAACGCGTCACTCGTGCGCGCCCGGCATGGCCCAGGTGGGCTATCACGGAGTGATCCGAACGTGTCCAAACGACGCGGACCTCTGCCATGATGCGTTTGTGACCAGTGAGAACGGTGTGGTCGACAACGAAGCCGTGAGGGTGGCCGTCGTCGATGACCAGGAGCTGTTCCGTCGGGGCCTGACGATGCTGCTCGGCGTGGAGCCCGGCATCGAGGTCGTCGGCGAAGCCGGTGACGGCGTCACTGCCACCGACCTCGTCGTGGCCACCGTGCCCGACGTCGTGCTCCTCGACGTACGGATGCCGAAGCGCTCCGGGCTGCAGGCCTGCATGAAGATCAAGGAGCTCGTGCCGAGCGTCAAGATCATCATGCTGACGGTCAGCGACGAGGAGGGCGACCTCTACGAGTCGGTGAAGAACGGAGCCTCCGGCTACCTGCTCAAGGACTCCTCGATCGAGGAGGTCGCGCAGGCCGTGCGGGTCGTGGCCGAGGGCCAGTCGCTGATCAGCCCGTCGATGGCGGTCAAGCTCATCGACGAGTTCAAGGAGATGGCCCGCACCGACCGCGAGCAGGTCCCTACCCCGCGGCTGACCGACCGCGAGCTCGAGGTGCTACGGCTCGTCGCCAAGGGGCTGAACAACCGCGACGCCGCCCGCGAGCTCTACATCAGCGAGAACACCGTGAAGAACCACGTGCGCAACATCCTGGAGAAGCTGCAGCTGCACTCGCGCATGGAGGCGGTCATGTACGCCGTCCGCGAGAAGCTCCTCGACATTCCCTGACCGGACGTGAGCCTGGCGGGGCGGGGCGCCGGACGGTGCCGGCTGACCACGCCCGGTCCAGCTGGGTTGCCGCGTCGCTCGGACGTCCCTGCCGCGCACGAGCCTCGCTTCTCGCGCCGCGCCCCCCTTGACGCTGGCACCGGCCGCGGCCCCCGTCCCCGTCCGACACCCCTCAACGGATCACGGCCTGTCAGACCCGGTCGATAACCTCCTCCCGTGCGTCCTCCAGAGGTGTTGTCCAAGGGGCAGGCGCGGCGGGTGGCGTTGGCGGCACAGGGGTTTCGGGATCCGCGGCACACGACGCCGACGATGCGGACGTTCTCGCGCACGCTCGAGCGCACCGGGGTGCTGCAGGTCGACTCGGTCAACGTGCTGCAGCGGGCGCACT
>JAFASB010000381.1 GCA_019244985.1 Acidimicrobiia bacterium
CGGCGAGGATCAGCTGGTTGAGATTGGGATTGTTCGGGAGCGAGGTGCCCAGGCCGAGCTCGAGCCCCGAGCCGCGGCCGTAGGAGTCCTTGTTCGGCAACGCCGGCGACACCGCGTTCTGGAACTCGTTGTTGACGCCGTTGTTCAGGCCGGACGTGTCGGCTGCGGCGCCGGAGAAACCGACGTCGGCGTTGACCAACCGGTCGACAGGCGAGCCGAGCGAGCCGAACTGCAGCACGTCGGCGTGCACGAGCGTCCCCGTGCTGTATCCCGAGAACTGGTTCGTCCCCGTGAACACGGCGGCTTTGGCGCCGGGCGTGATCAAGGCGACGACGGCTGCGACCGCGATCGCCCACGCGGTCACAACGGCGAACGATTTCTTCATCCTGTCCTCCAACCCCAGCCGCTTGATTGCCGCGGCGCGACGTCAACTGCCCGTCGCAGTACCTAGATACGACGCAAAGTGGTCAATTCCCTCCCCGGAGAACGCCCACTGTGCACATTTCTGGCATTCCAGTTCCTGGTAGCACGCGCAGGGGTCGGACGCGCCCAAGATGGGGAGGCTGGCGGTATGACCGAGATCGGCTACACGCTGATGGGCGAGCAATCGCGCCCGACCCACCTCGTCGACGACGCGGTACGAGCCGAGGCCGCAGGCTTCGACTTCGCCGTCGCCTCCGACCACTACTCACCCTGGCTCGCCGCCCAGGGCCACTCCTCCTTCGTCTGGAGCGTGCTGGGCGCCGTCGCACACGCCACCGAACGCATCCCGCTGATGACGTACGTGACGTGTCCGATCATCCGCTACCACCCGGCCGTCATCGCCCAGGCCGCGGCGACGGTGCAGCTCCTGTCGGACGGACGCTTCACGCTCGGTCTCGGCGCCGGCGAGAACCTCAACGAGCACGTCGTCGGCGGCGGATGGCCCGGCGTCGACGTCCGTCACCGCATGCTGCGCGAGGCGATCGAAGTGATCCGCGAGCTGTGGACGGGTCGCTCCGTCACCTACGACGGCGAGTACTACGAGCTCGACTCTGCGAAGGTGTGGGACCTGCCAGACGAGCGGCCACCGATCGGCGTCGCCGTGTCAGGACAGCAGTCGTGCGAGCTGGCGGGTGAGCTGGCCGACGTCATGATCGCGGTCGAGCCGAGCGCCGAGCTCGGGAAGATGTTCGACGCCGCGGGGGGTCGGGGCAAGCCGCGCGTCGGCCAGGTCGCTGTCTGCTACGACCGCGACGCCGACGCTGCCGTCCGGCGCGCCCACGAGCAGTTCCGCTGGTTCGGCGGCGGCTGGAAGGTGAACGCCGAGCTCCCGGGACCCTCGGCGTTCGAGGCCGCGTCGAAGAACGTGCGGCCGGAGGACGTCGCCGAACAGATCCCGTGCGGGCCCGACGTCAAGCGTCATGTAGAAGCGGTACAGCAGTTCTTCGACGCCGGCTTCACCCACGTCGCCCTGGTGCAGATCGGCGCCGACCACCAGGAGCAGTTCGTGGCCTGGGCCAAGGACGAGCTGCTGCCGGCTTTGCGCGCCGCCTAACTCCTAGATCGAAGGGTCGGGCTCGCGATCGGGCGGGTAGGTGGCCCGCATCACGTCGCCCATGGTCCTGATGGCCTCGGCGCGGTCGAGTGACGACAGGAAGGCGTGGCTCTCGCGGTTGGCCTCACCGGGGATGAGGCTCGGCGCCTG
Organism: Acidimicrobiia bacterium; assembly: GCA_019244985.1. Lineage (GTDB taxonomy): Bacteria > Actinomycetota > Acidimicrobiia > Acidimicrobiales > AC-14 > CADDZP01. The sequence continues at coordinate 1,688 of JAFASB010000381.1, forward strand.
GCCGAGGGTGTCGAGCGCTTCGCGTGCGACGTCGGCAGGATCCATCAGGTTGGCGGTTGCGAGCCCGGCCTGCGGCGACGACGACAGCAGGCCGGGCGTGCGCGTCGTGCCCGGGAGCACGCCCAGCACATCGACGCCCGTGTCGCGCAACTCGTCCCACAACGACTCGGCAAGAATGAGGTTCCACGCCTTGGTCGCCGCGTAGCTGGCGACGAGCGCGCTCCCCCGCACGGCCGACAGCGACGACAGCAGGATCACGCCGCCCCGGCCACGCGCGACCAGACCGGGCAGCACCCGGTGTACGAGCAACAGCGGCGTCCGGCAGTTCACGGCGAGCTGCGCCAGCAACCCGTCGGTGTCCTGGTCGAGGAACGAGCCCACGTACCCGATCGCCGCGTTGCTGACGAGGAGGCCGACGTCGTCTCCCGCGGCGTCGCACACCTCGCCGGCGGCGTCCGGCGACGCGAGGTCGACCACGAGGGTCTGCACAGTCGCACCGTCACTGTCGAGCTCGAGGGCGCACGCTTCGAGGGCGCGCTCGTCGCGGTCGACGAGCAGCAGCTCGACATCCCGGGCCGCCAGCTCACGCGCGAACGCGGCCCCCATGCCCACGGCCGCGCCGGTCACGACGGCGAGCGGCCCGTAACGGTCAGCGAACGAAGCCATGGGTCATCCTGCCAAAGGCGTGGCGTCGACCGCGCAGTGGTAGTGGCATGCCACCGTCTCCTCGTCGGCGGATGGCTCGGGGTTGCGGATCGTCAACCACGACAGCACGCCGCCCGCGATGGCGAGGACCCCGCTGACAACCATCGCCGTGTGGAATCCGTCGGTCAGCTCCGCGGGATGGACATACGACGCGGTGGTGATGCCGACGGCGATCGGTAGGGCCGCCACAGCAACCAGCCCGGCGACGCGCGCCACCTCGTTGTTGACCGCCGACGCCACGCCCGCCTCCTCGTCGGGAGCCGCGTCCAGCACCGTGGCGGTGAGCGGCGCCACCGTGAAGGAGAGTCCGACCGCGAACACGAGCACGCCGGGGAGCACGTCCATCCAGTAGTCGGTGTGGGCGCCGATGCGCACCAGGAGGACCAACCCGGCGCCGGCGATGATCGGCCCAACGGCCATCGGGACTCGCGGACCTATTCGTTGGGCCAACCGGCCGGCGCGAGCCGAGTTGAGCAACATGACAATCGTCAGCGGGAAGAGGGCGACGCCGGCTTCGAGCGGCGAGAAGCCGCCCGCGCGCTGGAGCTCCAGGGGAACCAGGAACAGCGCGCCGCCGAGCGCGCCGTAGACGACGAACGTCACGGCGTTGGCCGCGGTGAACTGCCGGGTCCGGAAGATCCCCAGCGGCAGCATGGGGTGAGGGCTGCGGGCCTCGATGACGACGAAGGACACCAAGGCCGCGACGCCAACGAGGACGGTGACGATCACGACCGGCGCGCCCCAGCCCTTGTTGCCCGCCTCGGTCAACCCGTAGATGACCCCCGCCAGGCCCAGCGCCCCGAGCAGCGCGCCCGAGACGTCGATCCCCGGCGGCATCGCCTCGTCCTTCGTCTCGGGAACGTGGGCGATCGTGATCCAGACGACGGCGACGGCAAACGGAATGTTGATGACGAAGATCCATCGCCACGAGGCCGCGTCGACCAACCAGCCGCCGAGGAACGGGCCGATCGCAGAGGCCACGCCCCCGAGCCCAGACCAAGCGCCGATCGCCGAACCGCGGTCCTCGGGCCGGAAGCTGGCTTCGATGATCGCCAGGCTCCCGGGCGTGAGGAGGGCGGCACCGATGCCCTGGATGGCGCGGGCCGAGATCAGCGCCAGGCCCGACGGCGCGACGGCACACAGGAGCGACGCCACCGCGAACCAGACCACGCCGATGACGAAAACGCGCCTGCGCCCGTACCGGTCGCCGAGGGACCCGCCGAGCAGGAGAAAGCCCGACAGCGTGAGGGTGTACGCGTTGACCGTCCACTGCAGACCCGACAACCCGATCCCGAGGTCCGTGCCGATGCGCGGCAGGGCGATGTTGACCACTGTCGCGTCGAGAAACGCCATGCCGGACCCGAGAACGGTGGCCGCAATCACCCACCGGCCGCGGGCCGAGCGGTAGCTGAGCCCGGCGTCGATGGCTCATCATGTCAGTTGCCGGATCCCTGCGGGCTTCCGGGCCCAAATGCGCAGAAGGGCGTCACGGACGGGGGCCGGGACGCAATGGCCCAGGTGATGGCGGCAGCGGCGTGGGACGAGCTCCAGAACCGGGCGGTCGACGCTGTGCGTGAGGGCGGCGGCGACAGCGACGACGCGGCGCGGCGACTGCTCGCCCTGTGTGGCGGGAACCGACGCGTGGTGATGGCGACCCGCGTCCGGCTGGCGACGATCGCGGCCAGCACGCCCGACGCACTCAATCCCCGTCGGGCGCTTGCCCTCGTCGACCGGGCAATCGCGATGGCCGACGGCGAAGCGTTGTGGCATCCGATCTTCAGCGATCTGGACACCTGGCGGGTGGCGCGCCACCACGCCGCGCCCTAGCCCCGGACACCGCTCGACGTAGCCTGGCGGCGTGATCGCCGACCGGAGCCGGTGAACAACCGCGCCGGGTTCGTGGCGGTCGTGGCGCTCGCGCTACTCCTGGCGCCGTCGCCTGCCTACGCTCACGTCGGCCACTGCACCAACGGCGAGGCGGCCAGCACGATCCTCGTCTCCGGCGCGCTGGCAGTCGTGCTGTTCCGCCCCTGGAAGAAGGTGTCGACGATGTCCGCCAGCATCACCCGCTTCGCCCTGCCGGCTGTGCTGGCGATCGCGGTCACCGCGACCGGCTGCGGCGGGTCCAAGCCCTCGTCGACGAACACAACGGTGCCGCAGCATCCGGCGTCACAGGTTCGAATCCAGATCACCCAGCCGACGCCCAACCAGGTCACCGGATCCAACGTGACGCTGGTCGTGAACCTCATCGGCGGTCAGGTCGTTCCGGCCACCCAGACCAAGGTCAACGGGAGCGTGCCGACCGACCAGGGCCACATCCATGTGTCCCTCGACGGGACACTCGTGAACATGGCCTACAGCACGACCCAGGACCTCAACGGACTCAAGCCCGGGCAGCACACGTTGACCGCCGAGTTCGTCGCCGTCGACCACCTGCCCTTCCAGAACCGGCCGACGGCGGCAGTGATCTTCACCGTGCAATGACCGTGCTCACGCGCCCCCACGCGGCGGTCGTCGCCGGCGCCGCCGGCTGCTCGCTGCTCGTCGCCCGCCCCCTGCTCCTCCGCAACGGCGCCCACCCCACGGCGACGCTGGCGACGCTGTTCGTCGCCCTCCTCGCGTGCGGCCTCCTCTGGCCGCGCCACACAACCTCGACGGCAGCGGGTGCATCGGCGCTGCTGGTACTGCTCGTCGGTGTCGGCGCCTTCGTCCTCGGGCGGTTGCTCGGCGGCGGGCACGCGCCGCAGCCGCTCGTGCTGCGCGTCGTCGCCCTCGGATCGCTCGCGGCGGTCGCCGAGGAAGTGTTCTTCCGCCACTTCGTGTACGACAGCCTCCGGCCCGGCGGCGAGGTGATCGCTGTCGTCGGCTCCGCGGTGCTGTTCGCCCTCGTTCACGTGACCGTCTACGGATGGTGGGTGCTGCCGATCGACGTCGCCGCCGGCTTCGTGCTGTCATGGCAGCGCTGGGCTACCGGGTCATGGAAGGTCCCGGTCGTCACCCACGTCCTCGCAAACCTCCTGGTGGTGCTCTGAGTGATTCGACGTCTCCTGGTCCTCGTCGCCGTTGTCGCCGTCGTCGGCACGGCCCTCGCCGCGTGCGGCGACTCGTCAAAGACGATCACGATCGGCGCCCTGTATCCCCGCACCGGATCGCAGGGTTCGGGCGGCACGAACGAGTTTCACGGCGTGCAGCTGGCGGCCGACTGGGCCAACAGCGCAAGCATCGCCCAGGGGACGAAGATCAAGCTCGATGCGGTCGACGCGGCGCGAGCCGAGCAGGTCCCCGACGCCATGGACGGGCTGGCCCGGCGAGGAGTGTCGATCGTCATCGGGAGCCACGGCAGTGCCATCTCGGCCGCCGCCGCTCGCGAGGCGACGGTCAAGAAGCTGGCCTTCTTCGAGACCGGCGCCGTCGGTGACATCGCGCCCGACGACAGCAACGGCACCAACTTCTTCCGCATGGCACCGATGGGCGCCAACCTGGGACGGTCCGCCATCAACTTCATCCAGGACGAGATGTCGGCCAAGCTGCCGGCCCACGGCCCACTGCGGTACGCCGTGGATTACGTCGACGACCCCTACGGCCGAGCCGTTGCCCAGGGAGCGCTCGACACCATCAAGGACAGAGGCCTCAACCTCGTCGGCTCAATCTCCTACGACGCGAACGCCAAGGACTTCTCCCCGGTTGCGGCGAAAATCGCCGCCGCCCACCCCGACGTCCTCTTCTCCGCCGCGTACGTCGACGATGGGGTCGCCGTCCGCAAAGCGCTGGTGGACGCCCATGTACCTCTCCTGGCCGCCATAGGCACCAGCTCGAGCTACTGCATGCAGGCGTTCGGCGACGCCCTCGGCCCCGATGCCGTCGGCCTGTTCGCCTCCGACAAGCCCGACGCTGCCGACGTGAACGCATCCGCCCTCACGCCAGAAGGCCGGCGGATGCTCGACTGGGCCAGCAAGCGCTACCAGGCGATCTGGCACAAGCCGATGGACGCCGCCGCACTGTCCGGCTTCTCGAACGCATACGCCCTGTTCGTCCACGTGCTGCCGCAGGCCGGCAAACTCACCGTCCCCGACGTCGCCAAGGCGGCCCTCACGGTCAAGCTCCCCCAAGGGGCGCTCGCCAACGGTGGCGGCCTCGACCTGGCGCCCCCGGGCGCCGTCGACGCCGGCGCCAACCGGCGCTCGGCGGGGATCATCGAGGAGTGGATCGCGCCGGGCAAGAAGGCCACGGTGTGGCCGCCCGCCTTCGCCGAGCATCCGGTGGAGGCCCTGCCTCTCGCGTAAGGCATCGTGCTGTTGCTGCGCAGACTGGGGGCCGCGATAGGAGCCGGCTTGGTCCTGGTGATCTCGGCGGCCGCGCCCGCCGACGCCCACACCATCACGGGGGTCGCCCCGACCGACTACAAGAGCGAGGTCATCGCCGTCAGCCCGGCGCTGCCGGGCGTGCGGTTCCGGCTGCTCGATCTGGGCAATCGCGTCGAGCTCACCAACACCGGCGCCGTCGACGTTGTCGTGCTCGGGTACCAGAACGAGCCGTACCTGCGGGTGGGCCCCAGCGGCGTGTTCGAGAACAGCCGGTCTCCCTCGGTCGCGTTGAACAAGGTGACGGCGACCACGATCGCGTCCACGACGACGACGACCGCGCCTCCCCGGACGGCGGCGACCCTCACGCCTCCCTTGTGGCATCGCACGGGTGGGGGGCGGTCGGTGCGCTGGAGGGACCGCCGCACCCGCTGGGAGGGCTCGGCGCCCCCCGCGGTCAGCGCCGCCCCAGGGGCGATCCACGTGGTCGCAGAGTGGCTTGTCGGCCTCCAGCGGGGGGACGGCGCGGCCACGGTCACCGGGCGCATCACCTATGTGCCCGGGCCCAGCTCCCTCCCGTGGCTGCTGATCTCCGGCGTTCTCCTCCTGGCCATCGTGGGGTGTGGCCTGCTGCGCAGATGGGGGCCGCCGCTGAGCGCGGTCGTGGCCCTGCTCGTCGCCGTCGACGTCGTGCACAGCTTCGGCATCTCCGCCGCATCACATGACCCGCTGCTGACCCAGGCCACCCGCATCGTGCTCGGTGGCATCGTCGCCACGCTGGGGTGGATCGTCGGCGCGGCTGCCATCGGTCCGCTTCAGGACGGACGCGAGGGAGGGCTGGTCGGCGCCGCGGTCGCCGGCTTCCTCCTGGCCGCGTTCAGCGGCGTGGGCGACTTCAGCGTGCTCAACCGGTCGCAGGTGCCCTTCGCATTCGCAGCGTCCGGTGCGCGCGCCGCCGTTGCGGTCACCATCGGCGCCGGGTTCGGTCTCGCTCTGGCTGCGCTGCTCGTCCTGCGCCGTCATCCCGAGCTCAGGACAACAGAGCACGCGGAAACTGCGGAGTAGCTACCCCTCGTCAGTCGACGACGAGACGGCTGGTCAGCTGCTCGCGACGCTCCTCGAACTCGTCGATGGAGATGGCCCCGTCCTCGAAGCGGCGATGCAGGTCGGCGAGCGCATCGAGGAGGGCGTCCTGGTCGCCCACGGGCGCCTGGGGCTCCTCCTCGCCCTTGCTCTCCTGGCGGGCGGCGCGCTTCTCGGCCTTGATCTGCGCCTTTTCCTTCTTGTCGCGCTCCCGCTGGAGCTTCCCGAATGTCGTGCGCCGGTTGGCCATGGCTTCCCCTTACCCGTCGACAGCGGCGGCAATGGCGCTCGCCGTCGGATCCGCGAGGAGGACGCGGTGACCGAGGTTCCGGGAACCAGCCACGCGCCACACTCCTCTACTCGTTCGAGTGCCGTTCTCGGACTGGGTCGACGAGACCGGCCGTCAGCCGGGCACTCCGGCTCGACCCGCCCACTCTACCGTGGCCAGCCCCCTAGGCCTCGCTCATGGTGACGGTGAAGCGCGCCGTGAACTCGTCGCCGGGCTCGATCAGCGGGCAGTCGCCGGTCACGAGGGCGTTCGTCGGCGCGGTCATGGGCTCCAGACAGCCGAAGGGCGCGTCGGCGGGCGAGTACACCTGGGCGAAGGCGTAGCCGTCCTCCATCGCGACGGTGACCATCCGGTCGTCGGCCACCAGGGCCAGGGTGCGGTCGGCGCCGAGGGCGTACAGGTCGTCGTACGACCTATCGCCGAGCGGCTGCTCCTCGGCCGCCTGGGGCTCGGTGTGACCCGTAGGGAGGCCGCGGCGGTCGAGGAGGTGGTGGTCGCACACAGGCAGACGCAGCCGGGTCTCGACTCGTGACCCCGGCAGCGCCAGGTACGGATGCCACCCGAACGACACCGGCACCGGGCGGTCGCCGGTGGGCCGGACCGTGGTGGCGACGCCGAGGCGGCCGTCCGACAGCTCCAGGTCGAGCACGATCTCGTGGGGAAACGGGAAGGCGCGCAGGAGATCGGGACGGGCGCCGTAGTCGAAGCGCACACGCGCCGACGTGTCCGTGCTCGCGGCGACCTGCCAGCCCTGCTGCGCCGTCATCGTCCCGTGGATCGGGAGCCCGTGGCCGTCGTCGTGAAGGTCGACCCCGCTGAGGTCGACGTCGACCCCGGCGACCTCGTAGTGGCGGCCGCTCAGGCGGTTCGCCCACGGCGCCAGCAGCGGAAGCCCGATCACGTGGCCGCCCCGGTAGGCGTCGAGCCCACCCGGAAGGACCAACGCCTCCGACCCGCCGTGCCGGAGCGAGATACCGACCATCCCCAGCTCGGGCAGGAACGTCGCGTCTGTGCCATCCGCCCGCAGCTGGAGCTCTGCCTCGTCGGTCATTCACACATTCTCGTCGGCGCCGGGACCAACGCCGGCATCCGCGGTGTTGAACATGTCGACCGAAAGACGAGAAGGAGGGCCCGTGGCCCCCAAGGCAGACAAGATTCAGAAGACCGACGAGCAGTGGCGTCAGGAGCTGACGCCCGAGCAGTACCGGGTGCTGCGTGAAGCCGGTACCGAACGCGCCTTCGCCGGCGAGCTGTGGGACGTCCACGACGAGGGCGTGTACCGCTGCGCCGGGTGCGGGGCCGAGCTGTTCGCGTCCGATGCCAAGTTCGACTCGGGGACCGGATGGCCGAGCTTCTTCGAGCCTGCGGACAACGACGCCGTCGAGACGACCCGGGACTGGAAGATGGTCATCCCCCGCACCGAGGTCCGGTGCAGCCGCTGCGGCGGGCATCTGGGCCACGTCTTCAACGACGGCCCCCGCCCGACCGGGAAGCGTTACTGCATCAACTCGTGCGCCCTTCAGCTCGACAAGAGCTGAGGGTCGGCCGCCGGCATCAGCCGCCGGCGAGGTCGAGAAGCTTGGTCGTGGTCCGCCAGTTGCGGGCGGTGGCCCCGACGCCGAGGTTCTTCTCGACGACCATGTTGTTGAGGTTGGCACGGCCATAGCCATTGGGGAGGTGGAGGTACGCCTCCTTGCCCGTCACCGCGACCTCGTCGTCACCCCAGTCGGCGCCCGTCAGCTTCTTCACCTTGGCAGCCGGCGGCTTGGCGGCGAGGAAGACGACGTGGAGATGGCCCGCGTCCTTGGCCTTGGCGGCGAACGGGTTTCCGTCGACGATCTTCTGCAGCTGCGACCGGTTGCGGACGAGGACCGGTACGTCGAAGCCGAACTCCTTGGCGATCGCCTTGCTGATCTTGTCGCCGACTGCTGACGCGCTCTGCGACGTCGTGAGCACGACGTTGCCGCTCTGGATGTACGTGGACACGTCGTCGTAGCCGAGGCTCTCGACGAGGGTGCGCAGCGCCGGCATCGGAACCTTGTTGTGGCTCCCGAGGTTGATGCCCCGCAGGAGGGCGACGTACGTGCTCAAGCGCTAGTGCCCGTTGACGCTCCAGTGCCACGGCTCAACCGGGAGGTTGTAGAAGCCGTAGCCCGCTGCGTTGGCGTTCAGCCACTGCCACGCCGGACTGCTGTGGGAGCTGATCACGCTGCCGTTGTAGGTGAAGTCGATGGCCAGGCCCTGCTCGTGCATCGACGTGCCCGGGTAGGCGGTCGGCGGGTGACAGTCGTTGGGCGACATCTGGTACACGTCGTAGTCGCTGCTGCCGCAGTTCTGGCGACGAACGGCGAGCTGCTGGTCGGGGCTCCGGTATCCCTGGCCGCCCAACACGAAGCCGTCGGCTGCTGCGGCGCCGAGCATCTTGTCGAGCTGGGCGGCGATCGAACAGGCGACGGTGATCCCGCGCACCGTCTGCAGGCAGATCGTGCTCGAGGTGCGCACGACGCTCGAGCTGCTCGTCCCCTGTTGGGCGGCGATCTGGCCGGCCAGCTGCGACGACTGCTGGGCGAGCTGGTCTGACTGCGACGTCGTCACCGCGACCTTGTTCTCGATGGACGCGGCGAACTTCTGCTGCTGCACCTGCGACTGGCTCAGCGCAGCCAACCGGGCCTGGACCTGTGCGCGTCGCGCCGTCGTCTGGTCCTTGAGCCGCTGCGCGGCCTTGCGCCTGGCCAGCAGGTCTTCGCGCGCAGCGCGCAGCTGGTCGAGGTCGGCGGTCGTGTCGCCGATGGCGATGGAGCGGTACGCCTGTCGACGGGCGATGTCGGCGATGTTGCCCGCCCTGAGCATGTCGAACGTCGCCGCCGTCGACGTACCCATGTACGCCTCGATGGCGACGTCGGCGACCCGGCTGCGCAGGCTGGCCACCTCGGCGGCCTTCTGCGCCTCGTCGCGGTGCGCCTGATCGAGCGCAACCGCGGCGGCGTCGGCGGCCTGGCTTGCTTGGGCGACGGCCGCCTGTTGTCCGCGCACGTTCTGATCGAGTGCGTCGAGAGCTTGTTGGATCTGCGCTTCTGACGCACGCAGCACGTTCAGCTGGGCTGCGGCCTGCGCCCGCTGTGTCTCGATCTGCTGACGGCGCGCGTAAGGGCTGTCGGCGACAGCCGATGGCACGGCCTGGGTGACGGCCAGGCCGGCGATGACGACGGCAGAAGCGATCCGCGAGAACGACGGCATGGATGCATGTGCCGGAAGCGAAGCCGCCTACGCAGCGACGTCCGGCACGGGGAAGTGCGCATGCGAGGAAACAGCATTCGCCGTTCTCGCGCAAGTCGGACAGGGCACGTCGGTGAATCTGCTTGTCCCCCACGCCTTCTGCTATCGATGCAGCGTGAACGACCTCCACCTGCGGTTCCTCGCCAGCGACGACTGGAAGAAGATGCTCGAGACCGATCTACTGCCGTGGATCGTCGCGGCCGGAGACCTCGGCGACGACGTCCTGGAGATCGGCCCCGGGCCTGGGCTCACGACCGACCTGCTGCGCGTCCGGGCGCCACGCGTGACGGCCGTTGAGATCGACGACGACCTGGCGGCGAAGCTGACGGGGCGTCTCGCCGGCACGAACGTCGACGTCGTACATGCCGACGCCACTGCGAGCGGCCTCGAGAGCGACCGGTTCTCGACGGCGACGTGCTTCTCCATGCTGCACCACATGCCCGAGGCACAATTGCACGACGCGCTGTTCGCAGAGGTGCACCGCGTGCTGCGTCCGGGCGGGCGCTTCTTCGGCGCCGACGCTGTCGACAGCGAGATGATTCGCAGCTTCCACGAGGACGACATCTTCGTCCCCGCCGACCCGTCGACGCTGGCCGAACGCCTTCGCGCCGCCGGGTTCGCAGGCGCCGACGTGACGACGACCGAGTACGAGCTCAGGTGGATGGCGACGAAGGCGGCGACGTAGCGACGCTCCGGTAACGCAGGAAGAGAAAGCCCTCCTCCTCGAGGGCCGACCGGAGTGAGAGCTCGTACGGCGTCGGGAACGCGGCAGCCTCGATAATGCGCTTGCCGTCGCCGGCGGCCAGGTTCGGCGAGAACGTGAGGCACAGCTCGTCGAGAGCGTTCGCGGCCACAAGCTGACCGTTCAAAGACGGTCCTCCTTCGGCGAGCACGTGCCCGTACCCGCGGCGACCCAGCTCCGCGAGAGCCCGCGGAATGTCCACGCCGCTCGCCCCCACGATCAGGACGTCGGCAACCTGGCGGGCGTGGACCAGGTTGTCAGGATGGGCGTCCTCACCCGTGAGCACGATCGGCCGAGCCTTTGGTTCCGTGAAGAACGGAGACTGCCAATCGAGGTGGGCGCTGCGCGTGACGATGGCGACAGGCGTCGCTGACGGGCCGTAGTGCTCGGCCCGGACGGTTCCGGCGGCGACGAGCACGACGTCGGCCAGCGAGCGAAGGGCGGCGAACACGCGCTTGTCACCCGCGCTCCCGAGCCCGCCCGAGACGCCGTTGAGGGTCGTCGCTCCGTCGATGCTCGAGATCATGTTGAGGCGCACGGAAGGCCGGCCGTTTGCGACCGGCAGGTCGGCGTAGACGTCGGCGGGGTCGACATCCTCGGCGGCCTCGGGGAAGAGCAGTCGCATCACGCCAACGTAGAGTCCGCGCATGGCTGTCACGGACATCTTCGCCCTGCACGCTCAGAACAACCCCGACAAGCCGGCGGTGATCGAGGGCGACGACGTCTTCACTTTCTCGGAAATCAATGCCGAGGTGAACCGACTGGTCGGGGGACTCCAGGCGCTCGGATTCAAGCCCGGAGACCGGATGGTGTGGTGCGGCCCGAACAGCCGCGAGGTGCTCGTCACCATCCACGCCGCTCGCAAGCTGGGACTGACGAGCGTCCCGCTCTCCTACCGCTTCAACGCCGAGGAGATGCACTACATCATCGACAACAGCGAGGCGGCGCTCGTCGTCGTCGACGCCGAACAGGCGCCCTTGATCGCGTCGATCCGCGACCGGCTCCCGAAGCTGCGGGACGTCGTCGTGTACCGCGGCGCCGAGGCGGGGTTCCGCACGTGGGCCGACGTTCTGGCCCAGGGCTCTGCCGAGGAGCCGGAGTCGGCGGGCGAGCCAGGAGCGGGCGAGACGATGATCTACACGTCGGGCACGACCGGCAAGCCCA
>JAFASB010000013.1 GCA_019244985.1 Acidimicrobiia bacterium
GTCAACGAGGGCATCTTCAGGTGGTCGGCCACGACCGCGCCGATCGTGTAGCACTCGCCGTCGTCGGACTGCTGGCCGAGCAGGACCAGGTCGGGCGCCTCGGACTCGAGCACCTTGGCCAGCGCGTAGCCGGTCGCGGCCACGTCCGATCCGGCCAGCCCGTCGTCGGTCAGCTGCACCGAGCGATCGGCGCCCAGCGAAACCGCCTTGTGCAGGGCCCGGGTGGCCGATTCGGGGCCCATGGTCACGGCCACGATCTCGTCCACTTCGACGGCCCCGCCTTCGCGGATCTGCATGGCCGCCTCGATGGCGTGCGTGTCATACGGGTTGAGGTTCTTCTCGCCCGAGCGGTCCAGGCGTCCCGTCGAGGCATCGACTCGCTTCTCGACGGCGGCGTCAGGAACCTCTTTTACGAGGACGCAAATCTTCAAGTGAAGCCTCCTAGCAGTTCAAGACGGTGGCCCATATTACCTGGTTGACTGACGAGTCAATCGGTCGGCTACCGGTGAGTAGAGCGGTGATCCTGCGGCGTGTGACGTGGCTCACGCCCGGACCGCGCCGCGGATGAAGTCGACCGCTTCCTGGGTCGAGGCGCCGGGCGTGAACACCTCGGCGACGCCGAGCGCCTTGAGCTCCTTGACGTCGTCCGAGGGGATCGTTCCGCCCAGGGTGACCACCACATCTTCGGCCCCCTGCTCCTTGAGCAGCTCCATCACGCGCGGCACCAGCGTCATGTGCGCCCCGGACAGGATCGACAGCCCGACCGCGTCCGCATCCTCCTGGATCACGGTCTCGACGATCTGCTCCGGGGTCTGGTGCAGACCCGTGTAGATGACCTCCATGCCGGCGTCACGCAGGGCCCGCGCAATGATCTTGGCCCCGCGGTCGTGGCCGTCGAGGCCGGGCTTGGCGACCACGACACGGATCTTCTTCTCAGTGGCGGTGGGCATCGAGCGGCCCGGTCACAGCGACCGGATGCTGTCGACGAGCGTTTCCAGCGGCGTTCCCGTCGGGTACACGGCCGCGGCGCCCGCGTCCTGCAGCCGGCCGACGTCCTTTGCGGGGATGGTCCCGCCGACGACGAGCACGACGTCGTCAGCGCCGGCGGCGCGCAGGGCGTCCGCGGTCTTCTTGGTGAGTGCCACGTGGGCGCCGCTCAGGATGCTGAGGCCGACGACGTCGACATCCTCCTGCAGGGCGACCGCAGCGATCGCCTCCGGGCGCTGGCGGATCCCCGTGTAGATCACCTCGAAGCCGGCATCGCGCAACGCGCGCGCCACCAGCTTGGCGCCGCGGTCGTGGCCGTCGAGGCCGGGCTTGGCGACGAGCACGCGCACCGGCGACGACATCAGAACACGATCACCTTCAGAAGACGACGGGTTGGGAGAACTCGCCCCACTCGTCCTTGAGGACGTGCACCATCTCGCCGACGGTGCAGTACGCCGTCGCGCAGTCGATCAGGTGCGGCATCAGGTTCTCGTCGTCCTTGGCTGCCGCCTTGGCGAGAGCCCGGAGGGTGGCGCTGACGTCCGCGGCCGAGCGGGTGCGCTTGACCTCGGCCAGCCGTTCGAGCTGGCGCAGCCGGCCCTTCTCGTCCAACTCGTAGCCCTCGACCTCCGGGCGCTCTTCGTCGGTCTGGAACTTGTTGACGCCGACGACCGTCCGCTCGCCGGATCGCACGGCCTGTTCGATGCTGAACGCCTGCTCGGAGATCTGGCGCTGCAGCACCCCGTCCTCGATCCCTTTGACCATGCCGCCCTGCCGCTCGAGGTCCTCCATGATCTCGACGAGCTTTTCCTCCATGGCGTCGGTGAGGGCCTCGACGTAATACGAGCCGCCGAGAGGGTCGGCGACGCGTGCGACCCCCGTCTCGTAGGCGAGGATCTGCTGGGTCCGGAGGGCGAGGGTGGCCGACTCTTCGGTGGGGATGGCGAACGGCTCGTCCCACGCGGCGGTGAACATCGACTGCACGCCGCCGAGCACCGACGCCATCGCCTCGTACGCCACCCGCACGATGTTGTTGTGAGGCTGGGGTGCGTGCAGCGACGCGCCACCCGACACGACGCCGAACCGGAACATGCACGAGCGGTCCTCCTTCGCACCGAAGCGCTCGCGAACGATGCGCGCCCAGCGGCGCCGGCCGGCGCGGTACTTGGCGATCTCCTCGAAGAAGTTGCCGTGTGTGTAGAAATAGAACGAGACCTGGCGGGCGAACTGGTCGATGGTCATGCGGCCCCGGCCGATGACCTCTTCGCAGTAGGTGATGCCGTCCATCAGGGTGAACGCCATCTCCTGGGCGGCGGTGGCGCCTGCGTCGCGGAAGTGGGCGCCCGCCACCGAGATTGCGTTGAACCGAGGGATCTGGTCGGCGCAGAACTCGATGGTGTCGGCGATCAGCCGCAGCGATGGCCGGGGTGGCCAGATCCAGGTACCACGGCTGACGTACTCCTTGAGGATGTCGTTCTGGATGGTTCCCTGGAGCTTCGCCCGATCGACACCCTGCTTCTCGCCAGTGGCGACGTAGAACGCGAGCAGGATTGCCGCGCTGCCGTTGATCGTCATGCTCGTCGAGATGGCGTCGAGCGGAATCCCGTCGAAGAGGATCTCGAAGTCGGCGAGCGAGTCGATCGCCACGCCGACGCGACCGACCTCTTCTTCGACGTCGGGGTCATCGGAGTCGTAGCCGCACTGGGTCGGAAGGTCAAAGGCGACCGAGAGCCCGGTGGCGCCCTGGTCGAGGAGGTAGCGGTATCGCTCGTTGGACTCCTCGGGGGTGCCGAAGCCGGAGTACTGGCGGATCGTCCACAGTCGCCCGCGGTACCCGTCGGGGAAGTTGCCACGCGTGAACGGGAAGACGCCGGGGGAGGGGATGGACTCCGGCGGCGGGAGGTCGTCGGGTCCGTAGCTGGTGGAGAGCGGTATGCCGGCCTCGCTCTGCACCGTCTCGTCCATCGCGGAAATCAAAATATCACGAAACAAGAAGGGTATTATCAGCAACGTGGGAGGCGTCAGCGTCGAGGTCGAAGCGGGTGTCGCCGTCGTCACCATCGACCGTCCCGAGGTGCGCAACGCCATCGGCTTCAGCACGGTCGACGAGCTCGGAGCTGCCCTCGACGACGTGCTCGAGTCCGACGCCGCTGTCGTCGTCGTGCGCGGCGGAGGTGAGCGCGCCTTCGTCTCCGGCGGCGACCTCAAGGAGCTGAGTGCCGTCCGCACCCACGACGACGCGGTCGCCATGGCCAGCCGCGTGCGCCGACTCCTCGATCGCCTCGCCGGCTTCCCCCTGCCGGTGATCGCAGCTCTGAACGGCCACGCCCTGGGTGGCGGCGCCGAGGTGGCGATCGCCGCCGATATCCGCATCGCCGCCGACGACGTCAAGATCGGCTTCAACCAGGTGACGCTCGGCATCATGCCGGCGTGGGGCGGCGCGGAGCGCCTGGCCCAGGTCGTCGGGCGGGGCCGGGCGCTGCTCGCCATCGCCACTGGCGAGGTGTACGACGCCGAGCCCGCCCAGCGTCTCGGGCTGATCGACCTGGTCGTGCCGCGAGCGATGTTCGACAAGGAGTGGCGGGCGCTCGCCGAGCGGTTGGCCAGCACCGCCCCCGGTACGAGCCGGGCCGTCAAATCCGTGCTCGCCGCCGCGACACCGACGCTGCACCCGCACCTGGAGGAGAACGCCACGCACACCTTTGCAACCCTCTGGATGGCCGACGCCCACTGGGCCGCGGTCGACGCGCTCGAGCAGAAGCGGGCACGCGCGTGAGCGAGCCCGCTTGGCGCGAGCGCGCCGTCTCGCGCAGCCTCACGGCGGCGCGGTCGCGCGCCGAGCAGCGCGTCCAGCGCTTCCTCGACGCCGCCTTCGCCCTCATCGACGAAAAGGGCAGCACCGACTTCACGATCCAGGAGGTCATCGATCGGTCGGAGCAGTCGCTGCGCGCCTTCTACCAGCACTTCAACGGCAAGGACGAGCTGCTGCTCGCGCTCTTCGAGGAGACCGTCCAGGAGGCGGCCGACGACATCGGCCGGGCGGTCGAGGCCGAGCGCAAGCCGCTCGAGCGCCTGCGCGCCTTCGTCGTCAGCCTGCACGGATGGTGCGCCCCGGAGCAGGGACCGCGTCGGCGCGGCTCGCACAACCGCCTGCCGATCATGGACTTCATGCTGCGCCTTGCCGCCGATCATCCCGAGCGGGTGAAGACGGCGATGACGCCGGTCTCGAGCCTGCTGGTCGGACTGCTCGACGAGGGGGTCGCGGCCCGGGTTGTCAACATCTCCGACACCCGTCGCGCCGCGGCGCTCGTCCAGCAGACCGTGTTCTCGACCTGGCTCGGCGACCGGCTGGTCCACAACCCCCGAGCGCGTCCGAGCGCGCAGGAAACCTGGGAGTTTTGCCTACACGGCCTGAGCGGGTGAGAAAAGGTGGGCGCGAACCGATAGAACCGTCGTGTTGAGCGCCAGCACTCACAGCACTCCTTCATCCCAGACGCGGCCGATCCTGGTGGTGGGCGTCGCCCAGCGGTCGGGCACCCACCTCCTGCAGGACCTGCTCTGCCTGCACCCCGCCTGTTGCCGCCCTGTCTCGGCGCGCACGCCCTGGGGATCCGACTGGGAGGACTACCTCATCCTCTTCGGCGATCGCCTGGAGGACTTTCGCTCCCAGCTCTTCACCAACTGGCAGTGGCAGGCCCTCGAGGACCAGCGCCTGCAGGCGATCTTCGACGAGACCCTCGCCCACTGGGTGGCGGAGTTCTTCGCCACGCTCGGAGGCTCGGGCCGGACAGTGGCCAAGTCACCGTCGAGTGAGAACCTCGACCGGCTTCAACCGTGGCTCCTCCGCGACGTCGACGTCGTCGCTGTCGTTCGCGACCCTCGCGCCGTGCTCCAGTCGGCACGCCTCACGTTCATGGATTCCTTCGAGCGCCGGCTCCGGGCCTACGTCCGCAGCGCCCGCGCCATCCTCGGTGCGCGCGACAAGGGTGTCGTCGTTGTCCGGTACGAGGACCTGGTCGACAAGCGGCGAGAGACGATCGACGGTCTTCTCGACGCAATCGGGCTCGACTCCGCCGCCTACGACTACGAGGCCGCCGACCATCTCCCGGTCCGGGGATCGGCGACGAACGAGTCGGAGCGTCGCTGGGACGAGTCGCCCGCGGACGGGTCCTTCGACGGCGCCCGCCGCGCCGCCCAGTTGCCTGCCCACCTGCGCCGCCGGGTCGAGTGGGTGGCAGCCGCCGAGATGGACGCCTTCGGCTACGGCGACCTCCATCCGTTGCGGCCCATGCACCGGCTGGAGTTGCTGGGGCGAGACGGTGCCTACCGCGTCGCCCGCAAGGCGTCGCGCGTCAGCTCGGCGCTCGTGAAGACCGAGCGGTTCGTCTACTCGGCGAAGACCTAGCTGCTCAGACCCGGTCGAGGTCGAGCATGCGGATGGCGTTGCCGCGCAGCACCTTGTAGCGCTGCTCGTCGGTCAGCCCCTTGGTCATGCGCTCGACCTCCCGCTGCACGAACGGCCACGTGGTGTCGGTGTGCGGATAGTCGGTCTCGAAACAGACGTTGTCCTCTCCGACCTGTTCGATCGACTCCACGCCGTGTACGTCGTTGGTGAAGCAGCCGAACACGCGCCCCTTGTAGTAGGTCGACGGCGGATCGGGGATGGTCTCGTCGGAGTCGGTCCAGCTGGAGTGGTACTTCCACGTGTTGTCGGCGCGCTCCAAGGCGTAGGGAATCCAACCGATCTGACCTTCTGAGTACGCCAGCTTCAGCTCGGGGAACCGCACGAGCACACCCGAGAACAGGAAGTCGGCCAGAGAGGCCATCGAGTTGTTGCACGACAGCAGAATGGCCACCGAGGGGGGAGCGTCGGCCGACGTCGCCGGCATCTTCGACGACGAGCCGATGTGCATGCAGACGGTCGTGCGGGTCTCTTCGCACGCCGCGAAGAACGGGTCCCACTCGCCGGTGTGAATGCTGGGCAGGCCCAGGTGGACGGGGATCTCGCTGAAGCAGACGGCGCGGGCGCCGCGCTCGGCATTGCGCCGGACCTCGGCGGCGGCCAGCTCGACGTCCCACAGCGGGATGAGGCACAGGGGAATCAGGACGCCCCCGGATGGGTCGCACCACTCCTCGATCATCCAGTCGTTGTAGGCCTTCACGCACGCCAGCCCGAGCTCGTGGTCCTTGCCCTCGAGGAATGTCTGGCCGCAGAAGCGGGGGAACGTCGGGAAGGAGATCGAGCCGTCGACGCCGGCCAGAGCCAGGTCGTCGACCCGCGACTTGGGCTCGTAGCACCCGGCCCGCATCTCGTCATAGGTGATGGCGGCGAGAAACATCTTGTCGGGGTCGAACTGGCTGACGTCACCGTCGGGCGTGGCGTCGAGGGGGATGGTCACGTGGCGCTTGTGGACGTAGACCAGCTTGTCCTCGTACAGCCAGTAGTCACCCCAGCGGCCGTCCTCGGTCATCTCCTGCTTGTACGCCGCACCCACGTCCAGGGCGAAGTCACCCCAACGTGCTCGCTCGATGCGCGGCCCCTGCTCGCGCATCTTCGCCGGGAGGCGATCCTGCCAGACGTGCGCGGGCTCGACGACGTGATCGTCGACGCTGATGACCTTGGGAAGTTCTGCTGTCACTGCGCTCCTTCTGCGAGCGGGTCGTGCTGGACGCCGGAGTCGAAGCCGCCGTGCTTGCGCATGAACGTGGTGGACCGGCTGCGGATGCGCCAGCCCTCGCGCGTACGCACGTACTCGTCGTTGTACCAACCAAGGCGCATGGCGTGGGTCTGCTGGTCGACGAACACGAAGTGCTGTTTGCCCGTGGCCTGATCGCCGTCGAACTCGACTACCGGCATGTTGCCGATGAACTGTCCGCGCGGCGCGGCGGCGAGCAGCGCCGGGAAGCGGTCCAACGTGTAGGGCGTTCCGAAGGCGGTGTACACCGCGTCGGGCGTGAAGACCTCCAACCACCGGCCCTCGACGAACTGGCTGCACAGCAGCATGTAGCGGGCGCACAGCTGCTGCAGATCCACGAGGTCGTCGGTGGTGCTCACGCGTCCTCGTAGACGACGTGGACCGACGGCGACGTCGGCACCGACTGGCAGGTGAGCACCCAACCCTCGTCGAGCTCGTCGTCGGTCAGGGCGTCGTTGACGAACATCGACACCGTGCCCTCGACGAGCTTGGCCATGCACGTCGCACAGCTTCCCGACTCGCAGGAGGACGGGGCTGCCATCCCCATCTGCCGGGCCGTCTGCAGGATCGTCGTACCGGGGCGGTGGTCGACGGTGTCGATCCGGCCTCCCAACTCGATGGTGACGCGGGCGGGCATCTCGGTCTCAGGTCCCGACGGCGGCGCCTTGGCTGGCCGCGCCTCGGCCGGGTGGAAGCGCTCGATGTGGATGCGGCGCTCGTCGGTCCCGAGGTCGAGCAGGCTCCGTTCCACGATGTCCATGAATGGCGGCGGACCGCAGATGAAGCTTTCGGACGCCTCGGCACTCCCACCGGTGAAATGCCGCACCGCGGCCTCGTCGACGAAGCCGTGCTCGACATCGAGGTGGTGTGCGACGGTGAGACGGCCGGGATGGCGCTGCGCGAGCCGCTCGAGCTCGGTAGCGAAGATCACCGAGTCGCCGTCGCGGTTGGCGTACAGCAGGCGGACGCGCCGAGACGTGGTGGCGAGTGCCGTCTTCACGATCGAGAACACCGGTGTGATCCCGCTGCCGCCGGCGAAGGCGACGACGTCGCCGTGCCCGGACGGCAGGCAGAAGACGCCCGCCGGACAGGTGGTCTCGACGGCGTCGCCCGCCCGGAGGTTGTCGATCATCCAGTTCGACACCACGCCGCCGGCCACGCGCTTCACGGTGACCTGGAACTCGTCTCCGACATCGGGGGACGACGACATCGAGTAGCACCGCAGATGGGGACGGTCGTCTATGTGCACGCGGTGGGTGACGAACTGGCCGGCCCGGTATGCGAACGCGTCCGCCATCTCCGGCGGCACCTCGAGCACGAAGGAGCGCGCCTCGGGGGTCTCGTCGACGACGCGCACGATCCGGAGGGGATGGAAGACGTGGTCACGCCCGGCGGCGGCCTTTGGCTCCCTCGTTGGATACCGCGCCGCGATAACGACCTTCTCGCTAATGGAGATTGATGCTACCATTTTGTGATGCCCCACTTCACGAAGCCCTCCGAAGGCAGTTGGACTCAGCACTTCGGACTGGGCACGGGGCCCATCTCCTACGAGGACTCGATCTCCCCGCAGCACTACGAGCTCGAGCGGGACGCCATCTTCCGGCGCACGTGGCTCAATGTCGGCCGCGTCGAGCAGCTGCCCAAGAAGGGGAGCTACTTCACGCGTGAGCTCGACGCGGCACGGACGTCGATCGTCGTCGTGCGCGAGTCAGACGACCAGCTCC
>JAFASB010000036.1 GCA_019244985.1 Acidimicrobiia bacterium
TGACCGTCACCGTGCGTCCGGCCAGGCCGAGCTCCCGCAGACGGACGCCCACCGACTCCCCCATGCGCACCGCCTCCCGCCCGAGAACGTCGAGCTCGTAGTGGTCGTGGGGATATGTCTCCTCATGGCCGATCGACTTGGCCGCCCGGTCGGGTTCGACCGCCCGGTCGTCCTGGGCCGAGGCGAGGGCATGCAGGTGGCGGCCCTGGGCGTCACCGAGGGCGTGCACGACAGTTGCCGCGGGCAGGGCGGCCAGGTCGCCGACGGTGCGGACGCCGAACCGCTGGAGCCGCTTCAGGGTCGCGGGCCCGACCCCCCAGAGGGCCTGTACCGGGTGCGGGTGGAGGAACGCCAGCTCCTCACCCGGCGCCACGACGCAGACGCCGGCGCCGGGCCGGATGCCCTCCTTGGTCACCTTCGGCTTCGCCGCCTCGGACGCCAGCTTGGCGATGAGCTTGCTGGTGCCTGCGCCGACCGACGCCGTCAGGCGCAGCTCCTCGCCGATGCGCCTCCGAATGGCCACGGCCACGTCCTCAGCCGGGCCCAACAGCCGGCGGGCGCCCCCGACGTCGAGGAAGGCCTCGTCCAGGGCGATGCCCTCCACCAGCGGCGTGAACGCGAGGAAGATCTCGTGGAGCCGACGGCTGTAGTCCGTGTAACGGTCGAACCGCCCCGGCAGGAAGATGGCCTTGGGACAGAGCCGCCGGGCGCGTACCGACGGCATCGCGGAATGCACGCCGAACACACGCGCCTCGTAGGAGCAGGCGGCGACCACACCCCGGTTCCCGGTGCCTCCGACGATCACGGGCTTGCCGGCGAGGCTCGGGTCTTCGAGGATCTCGACCGCCGCGTAGAAGGCGTCCATGTCGACGTGGAGGATCGACGGCTCGGCGCGCGGCACATCGCGAGTGTGCCAGCATGGTCGGTCGATGCACCGCAACGTGCGGGCAGTGGTGGAGGCGGGCAAGGCCCTCGGCCTCGACATCCATCCACGCGACTTCCCCGACGGCACGCGCTCGGCCGCCGATGCGGCGATGGCGATCGGCGTCGACCTCGGCCAGATCGTCAAGTCTCTCGTCTTCGCCGTCGACGGGGAGGCTGTTGTCGCCCTCGTCAGCGGCGACAACCTCCTCGACGAGGAGAAGCTGGCGGAATGCGCCGGCGGGGACCGGGCATGGCGAGAGGACGCCGACACCGTGCGCGAGGCGACCGGCTACGCGGTCGGCGGGGTCCCTCCGTTCGGCCACCGCGAGCCGCTGCGGATCTTCATCGACGAGGACCTCCTCGACTACGAGGAGCTGTGGGCAGCGGCGGGCACGCCGCACACCAACTTCTCGGTGACACCCCACGAGCTCGTCCGAGCCACAGGTGGCCTCGTGTGCGACCTAGCCCGGCGCCGCTGACAGTCGCCGCAGGACACGGTCGCGGATCCCCCACCACGTCACCAGGCCCATGGCCTCGACGACGATTGCGGACGACATCTTCGAGGTCCCGCGGACGCGGTCGACGAACTTGATCGGGATCTCGAGGATGCGGCCGCCGGCGTTGGCGACGAAGTACGTCATCTCGACCTGGAACCCGTAGCCCTCAGCGCGCACGGCGTCGATGTCGATGCGATCGAGCATCTCGCCGCGGTAGGCGCGGTACCCGGCGGTCAGGTCACGGACGTCCAGCCGGAGCATCGCCGACGAGTACCGGTTGCCGTACTTGGACAACGCACGCCGGTGCCATGGCCAGTGCGGTATCTGGCCGCCGCGCACGTATCGCGACCCGATCACCAGGTCGGCGCCCTCGTCGACACCCTTCAGCAGTCGCGGCAGGTCCGCCGGGTCGTGGGAGAAGTCGCTGTCCATCTCGACGAGGACGTCGAACCCACGCTCGCGCCCCCACTTGAACCCGTCCCGGTAGGCGCTACCCAGCCCCGATTTCTGCGGACGGCTGAGGATGTCGACGGCACCGACCTCGCCAGTTGTGGCCCGGACGATGCCGGCCGTGCCGTCGGGGCTGGAGTCGTCGACGACGAGGATCGCGGCCGTCGGCACCGAGGCCCGGACGCGTCGCAGCACGTCCGCGATGTTCTCCGCCTCGTTGTAGGTGGGAAGCACGATGAGCGGGCGGAGCACCGGGGAACTCTACGATCCTTCGTCGTGGCTGAACCCGACACACCGGAAAACTTGCCGCTGTCCACCGGACCGTCGGCGCTGCCTTCGCGCGCAGCCCGCCTGCTCGCCTTCGCCGCCATACTCGTCGCGGGGATCTGCGGCGGTCTGATCGGCTACGCGGTCGTCAAGACGTCGTGTCACGGAACATGCGCCACCCCCGAAGGGGCCGGTTCGATCACCGGCGCCGTGGTCGCGGCGGGCGGTGTTGCCATCGTCGCCGTGCTGGTGCTGCGGGCCATGGGCGAGTGGAAGCGCATCCAGGAGGGGCGCGACGCCGAAGCGGCGCGGGCCGAGCACCAAGCGCCTTAGCGGGACCCGAGGTAGAAGTTGGTGATGGCGAAGATGGCGTAGACCGCCATCAGCTGGGCGCCTTCGAGCCAGTTGGTCACGCCGTCGTAGCAGACGAACGCCACGACGACGACACCGAGGGCAATGGCGCTGATGTCGAACGGCGTGAAGTCCAGGTGGAGGTGGTGGCCGAACACCAGTCCCGCGAACACGAGCAGCGGTGTCACGACGAGCGCGACCTGGGTCGAGGATCCGATGGCGATGGCAACCGCCAGGTCGCTCTTGTCTCTCAGGGCGGCACGCACGGCGGTCGAGTGCTCGGCGGCGTTGGCCACGATCGGCACAAGAATGAGACCGACCCACAACCTCGAGAGACCCAGCGACCGCACGGTCGGCTCCAGCGCGTTGGTCAGGATCTCGGCCTCGATGGCGACGAGAACGCCGGCCAGGGCCAGAAGACCGAGCGACCCGCGCAGCGACATCGTCGCCTGTTCTTCCGCGGACTGGGCGTTGCGGCCGGTCTCGGGGTGGGTCACGAACGAGAACAGCAAGGACGCGCCGTACATGACCAGCAGCACGATGGCGACGCCGACCGACACCGCCTCGATGCGGAACTCGGTTGGGTGGGCGCCGCGCGCGTAGAGAGCGGGCATGAGGACGCCGGCCACGGCCAGGGCCATCGAGGCGATCCCGGTGCCCGCGGCGGCGGCCGAGAACCTGAGCTCCCGAAACCGAAGGCCGCCCGCGAAGAACGACGCCCCGAGCACGAGCAGGAGGTTGCCGATGATCGATCCGGTGATCGACGAGCGCACGACCTCGAGCTCGCCGTTCGCCACGAGAAACACCCCGACGATGAGCTCGGCGGCGTTGCCGAAGGTGGCGTTGAGGAGGCCGCCGACGCGCGGGCCGGCGCGAATGGCGAGCTCCTCGGTGGCGTCGCCCAGCATGCCGGCGAGCGGGATCATGGCGGCGGCCGCGAGTGCGAACCGGGCCGGCTCCGAGTGGAGCAGGAGCGCAACAAGCGAGAGCGGGACAAGCACGGCGGCCCCGACGACCGCCCACCCCGCCTTCACGCGCGCCGAGTCACTTCACGCGAGGAACGTCAGTCGACGAAAGCCCTCGGCGTAGCGCACACCGGCGGCGCGGCCCGCCTCCTCGGCACGCTCCTTCAGAAAGGCCCGGAAGAACTCCCCGGTCTCGGTGAGCTGGCTAGCGTGCCGGAACAGCGCTTCGACTTTGACGTCGAGCGTGTCGGAGATGTCGATCCACGCGTCGGGCTCCATCGTCCCTGACAGATAGACGGCGGCGACGTCGTGGACGGGCCCGGCTTGCGGGAAGTAGTGCGGGTTTCCTGCCGCGGGCGCCACCGCGTCCAGGGTCGCCCAGCCCGTCGCTCGGTGGTCGTGGTGGTTGTAGTAGCTGTTGCCGAAGAACACCGCTGTCGGGTCCGGACACACGACAATCTCGGGCCTCACCTCGCGGATCACCGCAACGATGTTCTCGCGGAGGGTCGGCGTGTTCTCGAGCTCGCCGTCGTCGTTCTCGAGGCTGCGATGGCCGGCCAGTCCGAGCACCTCGGCCGCCGACGCCATCTCCGCCTTTCGCGTCGCCGCCAGCTCGTCGGGGTCCTGCTTGGGATCGGGCGAGCCCTTCTCTCCCCGTGTGCAGATGAGGACGTGGACCTCGGCCCCGGCCTCGGCCCACCTGGCGAGGGTGCCGCCGCAGGAGATCTCCGGGTCGTCGGGGTGGGCGTAGACGCCGAGCACGCGCGCGGGTATCGAGTCGACGAGCTCGGCCATGGGCCGGGACTGTACCCACGTGTGGCCGAAATCACGTAGGAACAATCGCCGGATTCGTCGTACTTTCTTCAGGTGAAGCCCTGCTCCGAGGACGCTGCGCTTCAGGCCGAGCTCGGCTGGAGAATGGGCAAGCGCGTGAGCCTGGCCCACCTCGTCGGCGCCCTCTTCGCCGTCGTCTCCGGTGGTTTGGCCAGCCGGGGGATCCCCGGCGCGGGCGGCGGATTCGGCAGCGTCGATTTCATCCTGTTCGCTGCCTACCTCCCCGTGTCCGGCGTCGCCTGCGGCATTCGCTCGATGCGTTCCTACAAGCGGGCGACGTTGTGGCTCGGCGAGGGTCGCCAACCGACCCGGGACGAGCAACGGCGCACGCTGCGATTGCCCTTCACCGAGGCGGCCGAGGGCATGGGGCCGTGGGTCGCCGCCGCGATCCTTTGGATGGCCCTCGACCTCGTCTACTACGGCAACAGCACCACGTTCGCGGCGCGGGTCGGCCTGTCGATCTTGCTCGGCGGCCTGGCCACGTCGGCCCTGGTGTATCTCCTCGTCGAGCGGACGTTCCGGCCGTTGTTCGCCTTGGCGCTGTCGGGCGATGTCCCGGACCGCTCCGGCGCGTTGAGCGTGCGGGCCCGGCTCATGTTGTCGTGGGCGCTCGGCGCCGACCTGTTCCTCGTGATGATCGGGCTGACGTTTCTCGGTCGCCCGGCGCATCACCCGCCCTCGGCAACGGCCATCTGGTTCCTCGTCGACAGCGGGTTGGTCGCCGGTGCGATCGTGCTGTACGTCGCCGCCCGTTCCGTCGCCGACCCGCTGCGCGACCTCCGACAGGCGGTCGGGCGTGTGCGCGCCGGTGATCTCGACGTCGAGGTCGAGGTCGACGACGGCGCCGAGGTCGGACTGCTTCAGGCCGGCTTCAACAAGATGGTCGCCGGACTCCGCGAACGCCGTCAGCTGCAGGACCTCTTCGGGCGCTACGTCGGCGAGGACGTGGCCCGCGAAGCGCTCGAACACGGGGTGCGCCTCGGCGGCGAGCGCCGCGAGGTCAGCGCCCTGTTCGTCGACCTGATCGGGTCCACGACCCTCGCCCAGACCCGGTCGCCCGACGACGTCGTCGCCTTGCTCAACCGGTTCTTCGACATCGTCGTGCGGACGGTGGCCGCCGAAGGTGGATGGGTGAACAAGTTCGAGGGCGACGGCGCCCTGTGCGTATTCGGCGCGCCGATGGCCCAGGACGACCACGCCACGCGCGCCCTGCGTGCCGCACGCACGATCCGCCGCGAGCTCCTGGCCCTGTCCGCCAGCGAGGAGGGCGTCGACGCCGCCGTCGGCGTCTCGTCGGGGACGGTCGTCGCCGGCAACGTAGGGGCCGAGCAGCGCTACGAGTACACGGTCATCGGTGACCCGGTGAACCAGGCGGCGCGCCTCACCGACGAGGCCAAGCGCCGCCTCGGCCGCGTCCTCGCCAGCGAAGAGGCGATCGCCCGCGCCGACGGCGAGTCCCGCAGCTGGGCGGTCGCCGACGAGCTTCGCCTCCGCGGACGCAGCGAGCCAACGCTGGTGTACGAACCGGCGCCGACGAGCGCCGTCCGCGAATCGCTCTAACAAACCTCTCCGAAGTTCGCGTCGCGCTCGGTTTGTGTCCGTTTTCCGGGCCCAAATCCAAGATCGGAGAGGTTTTCGGGGCCTATGGAGCCGACGCGAGGGCTTTGCAGGCTCGGTCGACGCCCTCGTCGTCGACGTCGTGGTGGGTGACCAGGCGCACCACCCCCGGGGCGATGGTGCCGGCCAGGACGCCTTCGCCGCGCAGGTGGTCGCAGAGCTCGTCGGGCTCGCCGTGGGGGAACGTCACCATGTTCGTACGGATGCGGCCCGGGTCGACGCCGGCGTCGGGCCAGCGGTCGGCCACGGCCTCGGCGAGCCGGCGCGCCCGCCGGTGATCGTCGGCCAGCCGCTCGACCATCGTCCGCAAGGCGACCAGACCGGCGGCGGCGATCACACCGGCCTGGCGCATCCCACCTCCGAGGCGTTGGCGTTCGGCGCGCGCCGCGTCGATGACGTCGGACGGTCCGGCGAGCATCGATCCAACTGGTGCGCTCAGGCCCTTCGAGAGGCAGCACATGACCGTGACTGCCGCGCCCGCGTAGTCCGCAGCTGAAACGCCGGTCGCCACCTCGGCGTTGAACAGTCGGGCGCCGTCGAGGTGCACCGGCAGGCCGCACACGGCCACCTCGCGGAGGCGCTCGACCGGCCATGGCGCGCCATCGGCGGGCATGTGGGTGTTCTCGACGCAGACGAGGCTGGGCCGAGGATGGTGGTGGGCGGCCGCCTCCACCGCCCAGCGGACGTCGGCCGGGTCGATCGTGCCGTCGTCGTCCGCGACGGGCCAGAACTGCACGCCGGCGTTGCGCCCACCGGCACCGTTCTCGTAGATCACGACGTGCTGGCGGCGGCCGGCAACGACGCTCGTACCCGGCGTCGTGAGCAGGCGGAGGGCGAGCTGGTTGCCCATCGTCCCCGACGGCACGAACAGGGCGGCCTGCTTGCCGACCCGCTCGGCGAACGCCTCCTGGAGGGCGTTGACCGTCGGGTCCTCGCCGTAGACGTCGTCGCCGACCTCGGCGTCGGCCATGGCGCGCCGCATCTCCGTCGTCGGGCGCGTGACCGTGTCGGAGCGGAGGTCGACGAGACCGGACCCGGCCATCAGCCGTCGAGCCGCGCGGTGGCCGGATCGCCTGCGGGCAGGACGTCGCACGCCCACTCGCTGCGTTTCCAGTCCGGGACCGGCGTCTGCACCGCCTGCCGAGGGACAAACTTGGACCGCTCGACGAGGACGTAACGATGGATGTAGCGGGGGAAGTTCGGGTACACCCGCGTGACGGCGACGCGCACGACGAACTGGGCCTCGGGCCACTCCGGCAACAGCGCGTCGTCGAGGTCGATCGATGCCGCTCCCTCGAGCCGCAGTCGCGACGGGTGCTCGAAGTCGATGAACAACATGCCGACGTCCGGATGGCGGAGCACGTTGCCCATCGACAGATACATGCCGTTGCCGTCGTAGTTGGGGAAGGCGACGGTCCGCTCGTCGAGGACGTGGACGAAGCCGGGGTCACCGCCCTTGTACGAGCAAGTCGGATGGCCATCCTCGTCGCAGCTGGCGAGGAAGAACATGTCGCGGGCTTCGATGAACGCGCGGTCGTGGTCGGAGATCGTGTCGGTGACCAGGCGCTCGTCGATCCGGTCTGCGAGGCGCCGAGTGTCGAACCGGTCCTGCAGGAGGCGGCTGCCGTCGTGGAACAGATCGCCCGTCACGCCGAAAAGGCTAGGCCCGCTCGTATGGTTGCGGCTGTGGCCGACGTCGACGCACTGCTCGGGTTGGCGGCGGAGCTCGCGCGAGAGGCCGGTCGCCTGCTCCTCGCCGAGGCGCCGGACCGGGCGGACGACGTGGCCACAAAGTCGTCGCGCACCGACATGGTCACCGCCGTCGACGTGGCGTCGGAAGCCCTGATCGTCGGTGCGATCGAGCGCGAGCGTCCCGACGACGGAGTGCTCGGAGAAGAAGGCAGTAACCGGGAAGGGACGACCGGCGTGCGCTGGATCATCGACCCGCTCGACGGCACGACCAACTACCTCTACGGCTTCCCGATGTTCGCCGTCTCGATCGCCGCCGAGGTCGACGGCCAGGTCGAGGCGGGCGCCGTGTTCCATCCCTCGCTCGACGAGTTGTTCACCGCCCGGCGCGGAAAGGGCGCGCGCTGCAACGGCGAGCCGATCAACGTGTCCGGGCACGACGATCTGTCGACCGCCCTCGTGGGCACTGGATTCGCGTACGACGCCGACATGCGCCGCCGACAAGGGCGGTGGCTGGAGCACGTCTTGCCCTCGGTGCGCGACATCAGACGGGGAGGCGCCGCCGCGCTCGACCTGTGCTGGGTGGCGTGTGGGCGTCTCGACGGGTTCTACGAGGCGGGCCTGGCCCCGTGGGACTTCGCGGCGGGCGACCTGATCGCCCGAGAGGCCGGTGCCGAGACGAGCGACTTCGACGGGGGTCCCGTGCGCTCCGGGTCCGTGCTGGCCGCGTCGCCGCGCATCGCCAGCGCGCTGCGCGCCTTGGTGGCGGAGGCAGCAACCTCGTGAGCGACGACATGAGCGACGACGCGCGCACGGAGGAGCAACACCGGGCCCTTCACGAACGCCTGAGCGCCCTCGAATCCGAGGTCGCCGGCGGCGTCAAGAAGGGCGCCGAATTCACCGTGGTCCCCGCGTGGAAGCGCCTGACGGAGGGCGAGCCCCGCTGGGCGGTCACCGTCGCCATCGGCGCGGCCCTCACCCTCCAAGGAGCGCTGCCTCCTCACCTCGTCCTCGGGCCGAGATGGCTGCTCCCCAGCCTCGGCGGCGCGCTCGTGATCGCCATCTTCGCCACCAGCCCGCGGCCCAGGCTCGATGTCGCGTCGATGGTGCTGCGGGTGCTCAGCCTGGCCGTCATCGGGACGATCAGCGTCGCCAACGGCTACTCGGCGTACCGTCTGATCGACGAGCTCCTCCGAGGCGGCGTCACCGATGCGACCCGTCTGCTGCTGACCGGCGGTGCGATCTGGCTGACCAACGTCGTCGCCTTCTCGCTCTGGTACTGGGAGTTCGACCGTGGCGGACCGGCGGCCAGAGCGCTCGCCATGCGTCCCTATCCCGACTTCCAGTTCCCGCAGATGGAGAACCCCAACCTGGCTCCCAAGGACTGGGAGCCCTACTTCGTCGACTACCTCTACCTGTCGTTCACCAACGCCCTGGCCTTCAGCCCCACCGACGTGATGCCGCTCTCGCGGTGGGCCAAGCTCACGATGCTCGCCCAGTCAGGTGTTTCCGTGCTGCTCGTCCTGCTGGTCATCGCCCGAGCGGTCAACATCCTGCACTAGCGCGGCCGCCAGCCGCGAGCGGCGCACCTTGCCGGTGCCGGTGCGCGGGAGATCGTCGACGAGATACACGTCCTTCGGGCACTTGTAGGCGGCGAGGTGGGCGCGTGCGTGGTCGACGACCACGTCAGGCCGGACGTCGCCCACGACCGCGGCGCACACGCGCTGTCCCCACCGCTCGTCGGGTACGCCGAACACCGCCACGTCGTCGACGCCCGTGAGGGTCGACAGCACGTTCTCGACCTCGGCCGGATACACGTTGACGCCGCCGGAGATGATCAGGTCGTCGCGGCGGCTGTCGATGAACAGGTACCCGTCGTCGAGGTGGCCGAGGTCGCCGGCGGTGAAGGCATCGTCCCGCCACGCCTGGCGCGTGCGCTGGGGATCGCGCCAGTACTCGAAGCGGGCGAACGTCGGGACGTGACACCAGATGAGTCCGTCCCCGTCGATCTCCAGGCGTCGGCGCGGCCGCGCCGGCCCGACCGTCCCGGGGTGGGCAAGCCAGTCGTCGGGAGCACAGGCGGTGAACTGACCCTCGGTGCTGCCGTAGAACTCCCACACCGTGCCGGTCGGGAACGCCGCCAGCGCCGCCTCCTTGATCGGGCGCGGGCACGGTGCTCCCGCGTGTACGAGGCGCCGGAAGGTCGTGAGGTCGGGCAGGCTGCCGCGCGCGAACAGGCGCTGTAGATGGGCGGGCACCATGAAGGACAACGTCGGGCGCTCCTCGGCGATGGCATGGGCCACGCCGTCGGCATCAAAGCGCTCGAGCACGACGACGTCGCCGCCGGCGAGGAGCGTGCCTATCGAGAAGCGGAGCGGCGCCGAGTGGTACAGCGGCGAGCACACCAGCAGCACGTCGTCGGCCGCGAACTCCCAGACGTCGGCTTCGTCGTTCTGAAGCGCCACCGCCTCTCGCTCGTCGAGCACGCCCGACCACACACCCTTGGGCCTTCCGGTCGTCCCCGACGTGTAGTGCATCGGGCGCACGAGCGGCACCGGCGCCATCTCGGCCGCGGGTCCGTCGGCGAGGGTCGCGAGCTCGGCGGGACCGATCACGAGCGCAGGCTCGGCGTCGTCGACGATCACGGCGCGCTCCCCCTCCAGAAGCGCCGGGTTCATCGGTACGGGCACGATCCCGACACGCGCCGCGCCGACGATGCCGCACAGCAACTCCACCGAGTTCGGGCACAAGAACGCGACCCGCTCGCCGCGCTGTAAACCCCGAGCAAGCAGGGCGCCCGCCATGCGAGCCTGCAGCCGCTCGGCGTCGCGCGCGGTCAGCCGCTCCCGTCGCACGAAGTCAGGACATCTCGGTGCAGACGCAGAACTCGTTGCCCTCGGGGTCGGCGAGCACGACCCAGCGGCAGCCGCACTCGTCGAACGTCTCGCTCAGACGCGTGGCGCCGAGCCCGACGAGGCGCTCGACCTCCCCTTCCATGCCGCTGCTGCGGAGGTCGAGGTGCATGCGGTTCTTGCCGACCTTCGGCTCGGTGACCTGCTGCAGGAGCAGCTCGTGCTGCGTCCGGTCGCCGGTGCCCACGACGACGTATTGCCCGTCGGCGCCCAGGCGCTTCCAGCCGAGAGCCGGGGCCCAGAACTCGGCGAGCTTCTCGGCGTCGAGGCAGTCGAGCACCGTGATCAATCTCAAGAGAAGAACACTTCCGCCACGCCGTGGAACAGCTCCTTGTCAACGGTCTTGAGCTGACCGACGGCGTCGGCGATCGGTACCCGCACGATCTCGCCGCCTTGGACGGCGACCATCTGACCGAAGGCGCCGTCGTGGGCCGCGTCGATGGCGGCGATGCCGAACCGCGTGGCGAGGATGCGGTCGAACGCTGTCGGCGTCCCGCCGCGCTGGACGTGGCCGAGGATCGTGACCCGCGTCTCGAACCCGGTGCGCTTCTCGATCTCCTCGGCGACCAGATTGCTGATCCCGCCGAGACGGACGTGGCCGAAGGCGTCGACCTCGTTGGACTGCGTGGCCATCGTGCCCTTCATGGGCTCGGCGCCCTCGGCCACGACGACGATCGAGGCGAAGCGGCCCTTGGCGTGACGCTTCTTGAGGTCGTCGCACACGCGCTCGATGTCGAACTGCTCCTCGGGGATGAGTATCTCGGCCGCGCCGCCGGCGATGCCGGCCTCGGTGGCGATCCACCCGGCGTGGCGCCCCATGACCTCGACGACCATCACCCGGTCGTGAGACTCGGCGGTCGTGTGCAGACGGTCGATGGCGTCGGACGCGATCTGCACCGCAGTGTCGAACCCGAACGTCACCTCGGTGCACGACAGGTCGTTGTCGATGGTCTTCGGCACGCCGACGACGCCGACGCCCTCGGCGCCGAGCTTGTTGGCCACGCCGAGCGTGTCCTCGCCACCGATCGCGATCAGGGCGTCGATCCGCTCCTTGCGCAGCGAGTCGAGGGCCTTTTTGACGCCGTCCTCGACCTTGTATGGATTGGTGCGAGAGGTACCGAGAATCGTTCCACCGCGCGGAAGGATGCCCCGGCAGCGCTCGACGTCGAGCACCATCGTGGCGTCCTCGAGCACGCCCTTCCAGCCGTCGCGGAACCCGACGAGCTCGTCGCCGTAGTGCCGTTCCCCCTTGCGTACGACCGCACGGATGACAGCATTGAGGCCCGGACAGTCACCGCCACCGGTCAGGAGTCCCACGCGCACTTCCCCGCTCCTTTCCGACGTGCCCGGTCAGGACGAATGAATGCGTCAACGCGCACGCCGCGAACGCCGATCACAGTAGTGATGCGTCGGCCGCTCGCGTTCCTGATCGTCGCCGTCCTGGCGACGGGCGCGCTACCCAGGGCGGCGCGTGCCTCGAATGCGGGCGACGACCTGCGCGCTCAGCGGGCCGCCCTCCTGCTGCGCATCGCCGACCAGACCGACCAGGCCGACCAGGACCAGGCAGCGGTCGTCGGCGCCGAGGAGCGCGAACAGCGGGCGACGGCAGCGCTGGCAGCCGCCCGTCAGCGGCTCCAGGATCGTGCTGTCGAGGCCTACATGTTCGGGCTGACGCGGTCGATCGAGAACCTGGCCCGCCCGAACGTGTACCTGGAGGACGCCTTCAAAGCCGACCAAAAGGCGATCGCCGACCTTCGCGGCGCTCGCATGACGAACACGACGTCGATGTCCAACGCAGAGACGGCGCGGGACGCGTCGCGCGCCGTGCAGGCCCAGCTCGACCGCGAACGCCAACAGCTCGAGGCGACGATCTCCCACCAGGATGCACTCGACGCGCAGCTGCAGGCGGCCGCCGCAGCGCGAAAGGCCGCCGAGGAGGCGCAGGCGGCGGCCAACCAGGCGGTCGTCGACCGCTTCGAGACCGACGCCGTCGCCCGCGTCCGACACCGGGTGGCGACGGTCAACCAGCGCCAGCTCATGGGGCGTTACCCCTTCGGCCCGGTTACGGGCATCCCACCCGGGCTCAAGGCGACCGGTCAGACGCTACAGGGCCCCGCGTCCTGGTACGGCCCCGGCTTCGACGGGCGGCCCACGGCGAGCGGAGCCATCTACGACCAGGAGGGCTGGACCTGTGCCAGCAAAGAGCTGCCGCTGGGCACGATCCTCCTCGTGTCCGAGAACGGCCGAAGCGTCTTGCTGCTCGTCAACGACCGCGGGCCCTATGTCGACGGTTGGATCCTCGACCTCAGCCACGCGGCGGCGACAGCACTCGACCATCCGGGCGTCGGCGTCGTGACTGCACAGGTGTTGACGCCCGGATAGCTTCGCCGCCGTGCCGGACGGAGCTGTCGTCGCCATCGACGCGGGGACCACAGGGGTGCGCGCCTTCGCGGTCGATGAGCGCGGCGCGCCGCTCGACTACGCCTACCAGGAGTTCCCGCAGTACTTCCCTCACCCGGGCTGGGTCGAGCACGATGCCACCGAGATCTGGGACGCCGTGCAGTCGACGCTCGCCCAGCTCCAGAAAAAGCTCGACCGGCCGGTGGCGGCGATCGGCATCACCGATCAGCGGGAGACGGCGGTCGTCTGGGACAAGAAGACCGCCAAGCCTCGGCACCGGGCGATCGTGTGGCAGGACCGGCGCACCGCTGACCGGTGCGCGCAGCTGCAGGAAGCCGGCCACCTGCCCGTCGTGCGCGAGCAGACGGGACTGGTCCTCGACCCCTACTTCTCGGCGACCAAGCTCGAGTGGCTGCTGACCGAAGGCGGCGTCGAGGCCGACGCCGATCTGGCGTTCGGCACCGTCGACTCTTGGCTGTTGTGGAACCTGACCGGCGGCGCCGTCCACGCCACCGACCCGTCGAATGCCAGCCGCACGCTGCTCTACGACATTCGCCGCCACGAGTGGTCCGACGAGCTGTGCGAGCTCTTCGGGGTGCCCCCGTCATGTCTCCCCGAGGTGCGGCCTTCGAGTGGCCGCTTCGGCACGACGGCCGAGAACGTTCCCGTGAGCGGCATCGCCGGCGACCAGCAGGCCGCGCTGTTCGGGCAGGGGTGCTTCGCGCCGGGCGACGCGAAGAACACCTACGGCACCGGCTCGTTCGTTTTGATGAACGTCGGCCCCGACTGCCCCGACCCCGTCGACGGCCTCCTCACGACGGTCGCGTGGGACCTGGAAGACAGCACGTCGGCCTACGCCCTCGAGGGCGCGATCTTCGTCACGGGCGCAGCGGTCCAGTGGCTGCGCGACGGTCTGCAGATCATCGGCGACGCGGCCGAGAGCGAGGCCCTTGCCCGGTCGGTGCCCGACACCGAAGGCGTGTACGTCGTCCCTGCCTTCACGGGGCTCGGCAGCCCGTACTGGGACCCGTACGCGCGCGGGACGATCGTCGGCCTCACACGAGGAGTCGGACGGGGCCACCTGGCACGGGCTGTGATCGAGTCGATGACGTACCAGACGCGCGACGTGGTCGAGTCGATGAAGGCCGCTGCCGGCAAGGAGATCAGCCGCCTACGCGCCGACGGCGGTGCGTCGGCCAACGACCTGCTGATGCAGCTCCAGGCCGATCAGCTCCAGGTCCCGGTCGTGCGCTCCGCGGTCCAGGAGACGACGGCGCTCGGCGCCGCCTACTTGGCGGGCCTGGCCGAGGGCGTGTGGTCGAACACCGATGAGATCGCCGCCTTTTGCGAGGCGGGCGCCGAGTTCAGCCCCGCCGTGCCTTCGTCGGTCGCCGACGCCCGCCACGCGGGCTGGCGGCGGGCCGTCGACCGTTCCCGCGGCTGGGCCGAGAGCTAGGACGACGCCGCTCCGGACGGGCGGATGCGGCATCCGAGCCGGGCATGCCGAGAGCCTTTCGCAGCTCGCGCACCTTGGCGTGGTTGTCGTCCATGACGAACGCCACGACAACGCCTGCGGCACCGGCCCGGCCGGTGCGGCCGGAACGGTGGAGGTAGTCCTTGGCGTCGGCGGGGATGTCGTAGTGCACCACGCAGCCGACGTCGTCGACGTGGATGCCGCGGGCGGCGACGTCGGTGGCGACGAGAGCCATGGCCTTCCCGGCCTGGAAGAAGGCGAGCGCCTTCTCCCGCTGCTTCTGCGTGCGATCGCCGTGGATGGCGACGGTGGACACGCCGGCGGTCGCCAGCTGCTTGGCGACCCGATCGACACCGCGCTTGGTGCGGCAGAACACCACGGTCGAACCGTGCTCGCCGACGAGACTGGCGGTCAGCGGAATCCGCTTCTCGCGAACGGTTTCCACGAAACGGTGCTCGGTGCGATCCTCGCCGCGCTCCGGAGGTGCAACCTCGACGCGAACGGGATTGCGCTGGTAGTTGCGGACGAGGACATCGACGTCACCGTCGAGCGTCGCCGAGAACAGCAACGTCTGACGCTTGGGTTGCACGCGGTCGAGAAGGCGGCGGACTTCGGGGAGGAAGCCCATGTCGGCCATCCGATCCGCCTCGTCGATTACGACGATGCCGACCTCCTCGAGCACGAGATCGCCGCGCTTGACGAGGTCGGCGATGCGACCCGGGCAACCGACGGCCACGTCGACGCCGCGCCGCAGTGCTTTCAGCTGCGGCCCAAACCCGACGCCGCCGTAGAAGGAAGCGACAAACCGCTTGCGAACGGCGAGCAGAGGCCGCAGCTCGGTCTCGATTTGGGCGGCCAGCTCTCGGGTGGGCGCCAGGATGAGCGCCTTCGGGTGGGCCGGGCGGGC
>JAFASB010000184.1 GCA_019244985.1 Acidimicrobiia bacterium
TCGCTCTCGCACTCGCTGCCCTGCTAGGCGCGACGGCACCGGCGGTCGTTGCCGCGGGCTCGGCAACGGCACAGCCCGCTCCCCGCGTGTCCACCGACTGGCCCACCTACGGGCGTTCAGACCAGCGGAACTTCGTCGCCCCCACCACCCTCACGCCGCTGAGCGTGCAGACGCTCGCCCCGAAGTGGTTCTTCTCGACGGGGGACGCGGTGACGGCGCAACCCATCGTCGTGGGGAGCACGGTCTACGTGGGGTCGTGGGACGGCAACTTCTACGCCATCGACAGCGCCACAGGGACGCTCCAGTGGAAGTTCGGCCTCGACCAGCAGCCGGCGATCTTCCCGCCCACCACGGGCAGGACCCCGGCGGACCTCCAAGACGACGTGACCAGCGACGGCGGCTTGGTGACCTCGACAGCGGCGTTCGTCCCCGCGACGTCCAAGCATCCCGACCTCGTCGTCTTCGGAGGCGGTTTCACGCTCTACGCCTTGCGCACCGGCGCGTTGCCGGCCGGAGTAAGCCGCCTGTACTGGAAGCACGTCTACAGCGGCCTCCCCGAAGCGCCGCCCGATCCGGCCGGCGACTCGACGCGGATCTTTGCCTCACCTGCGGTCGTGGGCGACCAGGTCTTGTTCGGGGTGTCGACCGACGGCGAGGACGGACACCGCGGCTATTTCTCCTCCGCCGATCTCCTCACCGGCAACGAGAACTGGCGGGTCGAGACCGACGTTGACCGCACGGGAACGATCCTGAACAACGGTTGCGGCGGTGTGTGGGCGTCGCCGACGATTGACAACGCGGACAACCTGGCGGTGTTCGGCATCTCGGACTGCAACGACGTGGCTTCCCCGGCGCCGTTCGCCGAGCGCCTCCTGGGGGTGCGGCTCAACAAGAACCTTCCCATCGGCACGTCCCGGGTGGCGTGGGCATTCACCCCCCCTCGGGTGGCACAGGGCGACGTGGCGTGTGACTTCGACTTTGGCGCCACCGCCAACTACGGACACCTCCCCGACGGCACGCCCTTCGTCGGAGCGGGCAACAAGGACGGCACGTTCTACGCCGTAGACCCCCGGCCGGCGAAGGCCACTCTCGACCTCACGACCGGCCTTCCTGGACCGCACCTCTTGTGGGCGACCAACGTCGTGTTCGGCGGAGGCGCCGGCGGCTTCATCGCCCCGTCGGCCTTCGACGGGCAGAACGTCTACGCGTCAACGGCGATCGGAGACTTCGGCGTGCCGCCGTCCCAGTGCGAGCCGGGCAACCCCCGGGACCTTCCCGTTCAGGAACCGAGCGGCTACAGCTTCAACGCCTCCTCGGGCGCGACGAGATGGTCGCAGCCGGATTCCCAAGACTTCGGTGCGGTGAGCGAGGCCGGCGGGATGACGTTCTCAGCCACCGCCATTTCCAACCAGCTCCAGATCCGAGACGCCGCGACCGGAGTCCCGCTGCGGATCATCCCCCTTCCTGCACCCTCGAACTCGGGCGTGGTCGTGAGCGGGGACTCGATCTACTTCGGCACCGGCGGGCCCCAACAGGGGAGTCCCGACGGGGTATACGGCTTCAGTCCGCTGGGCTCGCTCCCCAACCCACCGGGTGTCGGCGGGGTCGGAGGTGTTCCCACGCCACCCAGCATCACGGGTCTCCCCGTCATCGGGCCCTTGTTGTCGAGCTTGTTCGCGGTGCTCAAGAGCCTGCTCGGCTAGGCCGCGTGATGCTCAGCCGACTGGAGATCTGACGCGGGCGTGGAGATAGCGGGTGGCGTAGCGGTCGTCACCGGGGCGTCGTCAGGTATCGGGGCCGCGGTGGCGATCGATCTGGCCCGCCGGGGTGCGACGGTGGCCGCCGTCGCCCGGCGCAAGGACCGCCTCGACGAGGTCGTCGACCAGTGCCGGAAGCACGCCGCGGCGGCGTCGATGGCGGTACCGGCTGACATCTCCACTCGGGTCGAGTGCGAGCGGGTGATCCGCGAGGTCGAAGACCGCTTCGGTCGCGTCGACATCCTCGTCAACAACGCGGGCATCAGCATCCACCGCAACGCGGCGCGCACGACCGCAGACGACGTCGAGCGCCTGATGGCCGTGAACTTCTTCGGCCCCATGTACCTGACGACAGCGGCCCTCTCGGGCATGCTCGAACGCGGACAGGGCGCGGTGGTCAACATCACGTCCGTCGCCGGGTACGTCCCCAACCCCGGCGAGGCGGCCTACGGCGCGGCCAAGGCGGCGCTGTCGCTCTGGAGCCACGGGCTGGCCGTCGATCTCCACGACACGGGGGTGCAGGTCACCGTCGTCAGTCCCGGTCCGATCGCCACCGAGATCTGGTCGCTCGACGAGGAGCTCTCCTACGACGGCAAGCTCTACCCGCCCCAGGTCGTCGCCGACGCCGTCGCCGACGCCGTCGAGAAGGGCTGGGTGCACCGCACCGTTCCCCGCCGCTACGGCATGGTCGGCGTCCTCTATCCGGCGCTCGGTCGCCCGATGCGTTGGGGCCTGCGCCGGTTCGCAGCCGCCGCCGACAAGAAGCTCGGCGGCACGACGGGCGACGCTCGGCCTACCTGAGGGTCCGGCCGACGAGCTCCGCCGGCACCTCATGGACGGTGCAGCTCACGTCGACGGCGCCCTGTACGACGACGGCGCTGGTCGCGTCGCAGGGGAACAGCGGGGCCCGCGGAATCTTGAACTTGAACGGGATGCGCAGCCCGGCGAGCGACATCGAGCCGTCGGTGATCTGGACGTCGGCCGAAGCCTCGATCCCGGCCGCACTGACCGTGACGCGGCCCGGGGTGAAGCGGACGCGGGTTCCCGCCATGCGCGAGATCTCGACGTCGGTGAGCTCGGCGGTCACCGTGCCACTTCCGAGCCCGGTCAGTTGCACTGTCCGGTCGTTGACCAATCGGTTGCGATCGACGTGGACGTCATGAAGGTCGACCGAGACCGACGCGAACGTCACCTCGCCGGCGATGACAGGAGCGACCCGCACCCGGACCTCGGGGACCTGGCCGGCGGCCAGAAGCCGTCCCGTGAACGGGAACGACGTGATCGACGCGCTGGCCGACGTGGCGCCCCGAACCGCTCGTCGGGCACGGTCTTGCAACTGGTTGGTGGCGTACGCCTTGGCCACAACGTCACCGACGACGAGCAGCACGACGACGATCGCCAGCGCCATCACACGAGCTTTCGCACCGGTGAGCGCTACCCGCGCGGAAGGCCCAGGACTCGCTGAGCGATGATGTTCTTGTTGACCTGGGTAGTTCCGCCCGCGATCGACAGGGCCCGCACGTAGACGCGATCGCGACCCCACGAGCCGGTGTTGGCCGCCGGCCCCAGCAATTGACCGGCGGTTTCGGCGATGTGGCTCTCGCACTCGCTCCACACGAGCTTGGCCAGGCTGGTCTCGGGACCAGCGGGCCGCCCGTGGAGCAACCCGGACACGGCCCGGTCGCTGAGCAGCTTGAGGTACTCGCCCTCGAGGTACACGCGGGCGAGGTTCTGGCGCAGCACGGGGTCGTCGGCCGCCCGCCGTCCGCCGCGCGTCGTCGACCGGGCCAGGTCCAGCAGCCCGGCGATCTTCTTACGGACGCCCAGGTGAAGGCTGGCCACGCCGCCGCGCTCGTGGGTGAGCGTGGACATCGCCACCCGCCAGCCCTCGTTCTCGAGCCCCAGCAGCGCGGACTTCGGCACGCGCACGTCGGTGAAGAAGATCTCGCTGAACTCCTCCTCACCTGTGATCGTGACGAGGGGCCGCACCTCGACGCCGGGCAGGCGCATGTCGACGAGGAGGCACGAGATGCCCTTGTGCTTGGGGACGTCGGGATCGGTGCGTACGAGCAGCTCGCACCAGTCGGCGATCGTGCCCAGCGTGTTCCAGACCTTCTGGCCGTTGACGATGTAGTCGTCGCCGTCGGCGACCGCGCGCGTCTTCAGCGACGCCAGGTCCGACCCGGCGTTCGGCTCGGAGAACCCCTGGCACCACACGTCGTCGCCGCGGAGCATCGCCGGCAGGAAGCGACGCTTCTGGTCCCCGGTCCCGTGCTGCATGATCGACGGGGCGATGTTCGAGAGACCGATGACGTTGAGGGTTCCGGGCGCGCCCGCGCGGTGCAGCTCTTCGGCGTACACGACCTGTTCCATCACGCCCGCGCCCCGACCGCCGTACTCGACGGGCCAGGCGATGGCCGCGTAGCGGGCGTCGGCCAGCTTGCGGTTCCACGCCCGCATGCGGTCGAGCCCATCCGGGGATTCGAGTGCCGCCATGGCGTGGGCACCGACGAGCGCGCCGTCGAGGTTGTCGTCGAGCCACGCCCGGAACTCGGCGCGGAAGGCCTCGGCTTCCGGCGGATAGTCGAAGTTCATGTCCTACTTGGGCCTGCGCGTCTTGAGCTCGCCCATGACGTGCACCTGGCCCAGGGTTTCGCCCATGTAGCCCGGCCCTTCGGCCGTCGGCACGAACCAGCCGGTGGGGCACATCGTCAGCACCTCGATCATAGAGAAGCCCTCACCGGCCAGCTGGGTCTCGAACGCCTTGTGCATCATGCGCTTGGTGCGGGCCACCGCACCGGCGTTCTGCACCGAGCCCCGTGCGATGTACGCAGCTCCGTCCAGCTGGGCGAGCAGGTCGCCGATGACGATGGGGTAGCCGTGGTAGTCGGGATCGCGCCCGTCGAGGCTGGTCTTCGTGCGTTGGCCGAGGACGCTCGTGGCCGTCATGTGGCCGCCGGTCTCGCCAAAGACCCCGTTGTTGAGCAGGACGCACGTGACGTTCTCGCCGCGCGCCGCCGTGTGCAACACCTCTTGAAGCCCCTCGTTCACCATGTCGCCGTCGCCCTGCAGCGTGAACACGGCCTTGGTGGGTTGCATCCGCTTGACACCGGTGGCGACCGACGGCGCTCGCCCGTGCAGGGCCTGCACGAGGTCGACGTCGAGGGTACGGGCGAAGGCCGTGTAGCAGCCGATCCCGACGACGCCGATCGTCGACGTCGACAGGCCCAGCTCGGCGAGCGTCTCGAGGAGGATGCGGATCGCAACCGGTTCGCCGCATCCGGGACAGAGGTCGTGTTCGCCGCTCTGCAAGAGCGACGGCAGCTTGTCGCCGACCGGGTGCATGGCAGGCTCTTCGACCGTCACGCGGCCACCCCCGAGTCGAGTGCGCCCTCGATGCGATCGGCGATCACCTCGACGTCGAGCAGGGCGCCGACGCCGAACCCCGAATGGTCGGTGGAGATGCCGCCGATGAACCGAACCGGGGCCGAGCCGAGCACGGCCAGCCGAACGTCGTCGATCATCTGGCCGGCGTTCAACTCGAAGACGAGCACGCTCTGCTTGCCTGCCGCAGCTGAAGCGACGGCGTCGCCCGGGAAGGGCCAGAGAGTGATCGGCCGGACATAGCCGACGCGCAGGCCCTTCTCGCGGAGGCGGCCCACGGCGTAGCGGACGAATTTGGCGGGCGTGCCGAAGGCGACGACCAAATGGTCGGCGTCGTCGACGAAGCCGGACTCGGCCCGCGGTTCGGCGCCCGCGATGCGCACCAGCTTCTCGGCCACCGCCTGCTGCTGACCTTCGATACCCGGTCCCGGCGTATTGCTCTTCCCGATGCCGAGCGGCGAGATGACCTTCGACGACCCGCTGCCGCCGCCCGAGCCGTCCACGGCCCACTCCTTCTCAGGGACCGGCCCGAAGTCGACGGCCGCGACGTCGACACCCTCGGCCGTGTGGGCGAGCAGGTAGTCACCTTGGACGAGAACAGGGTTCCGCCAGCGGTCGGCAAGGTGGAACGCCAGCTGGGTCAGCCCGACGGCCTCGGTGATGTCCATCGGCGCCAGCACGATGTGGCGGTAGTCGCCGTGGCCGCCGCCGCGCGTCGACTGGAAGTAGTCGCCCTGGCCGCGTGCCATGTTGAACGCGACGAGGGGCAGCTCGGCGAGGGTGATCTCCGAGAACGACTCCTGCATGAGCGAAAGGCCCTGACCGGTTGAGCCAGTCGCCGCCCGGGCGCCGGTCGCGAGCGCCCCCCACGCCATGCCGACGGCCTCGAGCTCGCTTTCGGCGTTGACGCACACCCCTCCGACCGCGGGCAACTTCTCGGCGAAGTTCTCGAGCAGCTCGGTGAACGGCGTCATCGGGTATCCCGCGAAGAACCGGCAGCCGCTGGCGATCGCCGCCTCGGCCATGGCCTCGGAGCCCTCCATCAGCCGCTTGGTCATCGGGCGCTCTCGACCTGCACTTCGACGGGGTGCTCGTACTTGAAGACCTCGAAGCAGAAGTCCGGACATACGTCGAGGCAGGCCCGGCAACCGGTGCACCCGGGCAGCAGCTCGGGGTAGCGGTAGCCGGTGTCGTTGACGTCGGTGGACATGACGAGCACTGCGGGCCGGCAGGCGGGGATGCACAACTCGCATCCCTTGCAGCCTTCCGTGTCGATGTGGACCGTGCCTCGGACGGTGACCATGTGGCTGGTCACGCCGGCGCCTCAGCCGCGGCGCTCGCCCACGCGAGAGCAGCTCGTGCGTCGACCAGGCCGGCGCCGGCCCGCAGCGCGGCTGCGTTGGCCTGGGCGTGCTGGCGGCGGTAGGCCGGAAGCGACTCCTCCATGGCCGCGGTGGCCGAGTCGAGCGACACCAGTTCGGTGAGCGCGATGTACGCGCCTGTCGCGACCATCGACACGGCCATGGGGTTGCCGAGTTCCTCGGTCGCCACCTGGGTGGCGGGGACGGCGAAGACGCGCGGCATGTCCACGGGCTCGTCGAACAGCGACGAGTTGATGACGACGACGGCGTCGGGGATCAGCCGGGCGCTCATTGGTCCCCAGTAGCGGGGGTGTAGCGCCAGCGCCGACCACGCATGCGACACGATGGGCGGCGCCTGAACACGGTCGTCGGCGACGACGACCGTGGCGTCGGAGTTGCCGCCGCGCATCACGCCGCCGTAGACGCCGAACAGCATCACGTTCCTGCCCTCGAGGGTTGCTGCCCGGGCTATGACCTGCGCCGCGAGCTGCACGCCCTGGCCGCCGATTCCCGTGAGCAGCAACTCCCGTTCCAGCACCGCAACGAGCGTAGGCGCGGCCCTGCAGGCATCGCCGGTTGCAACACTTGGCGCCTGCAATGGCACGCGCGCCAGGCGTACTATGCGGCTCAGGCCAATCGTTGTCGTGTGCAGGAGGCTCAGCTGTGGGGTCGAAGTCCGCGCCGGGGGTTCTCATCGTCGACGATGAAGAGGACATGCGCGCGCTGCTTCGTTCCACGATCGAGATCGCCAACGAAGGTCTTCACGTCACCGGCGAGGCGGCCGACGGCGAGGACGCGGTCAAGCAGTGGCGAGCGACGCGGCCGCAGGTCGTCGTGCTCGACCAGCGCATGCCGGGTGTCACGGGCCTGGAGGTCGCGGAACAGATTCTCGCCGAGCATCCCGAACAGGCGATCATCCTGTTCAGCGCCTACCTCGATCCGGACATAGTGGATCGAGCTGCGCAACTCGGCGTCCGGGCGTGCATGTCAAAGCGAGAGATATCGCGAGTTCCC
>JAFASB010000390.1 GCA_019244985.1 Acidimicrobiia bacterium
GCTCGACCAGATCGACGTCCATACCTGCGCCTCCACATCCCTGACGCATCCCTGACGCCAGCGTCAGTAAAAGTCTACATCGGGACCTCGTGGCGACCGACCGGCATCGACGCTCAGGACCGGCGGGATTGTTGCCGATATTGCACATAGGCCCGCTGGGGGCTGCTTTCCAAAACGCGCAGTGGCGACGGACAACCTCATCGAAGTGCAGGCAGGGGATCGCACCGGCAACGCCGGTAACGGCGCGGCCTCGGCCGAGCACGTCGACACCCTCCGGGCGCTGTTCGAGGGCAATCCGATTCCGATGTGGGTCTTCGACCCGCGGACGCTGGCGTTCCTGGCGGTCAACGACGCCGCCGTCGGCAGTTACGGCTACTCGAGGGCGGAGTTTCTGGCGATGACGATCGCCGACATTCGCCCGCAGGCTGACGTCGCTGCCCTGCACGCCGCGGTGGGAGCCGATGCGCCGGGCACGTCGCGAGTGTGGCGCCACAAAAAGAAGGACGGCTCGCTCATCCACGTTGCCATCAGCACGCACGAGATCACGTGGGATGGCGGACCGGCTCGACTCGTCGCTGCCCAGGACATGACGCAGGTGCAACATGCGACACAGGCCCTGCAGCTCATGCACGCTGTGTGGCTCGTCGCCAGCCGGGCCGACTCCGTGGAGGCGGCGCTCGAGGCGGCGCTCGTCGAAGTGTGCGCGGCCACGGGTTGGGCCTACGGCGAGGCGATCGTCCCGGCGTACGACGACGCGTCCGGCACGCCGCGGGTCCTCTGGCACGCCCCCCATCCGCCCCTGGGCGACTTTGGCGCGCGGGCGGGCGAGGCTGGATTGAGCCCGAGCGACGGGATCCACGCTCACGCCTGGCAGACCGGCGAGCCCGTGTGGGTGGACGACCCTGGGGACGACCCGGCGTGCCGCCGGCCGGACGCCATCCGCGACGCCGGGTTCCGGGCCACGGTGTCGATCCCGGTCGTCGCCGAGGGGCAGTCCCTCGCAGTCCTCAACTTCTTCCTCCTGCACTCGAACGAGGAGGATCACCGGCTCGTCGACGTCGTCGCCGACGCCGTCCGGGCGTTGGGCGCCGTCGCCCATCAAAAGCGTGCGGCCGCCGCGCTTGCCTTCGAGGCCATCCACGACTCATTGACCGGCCTGCCCAACCGCGTGTTCCTCGCCGAACGCCTCGGCCAGGCTTTGCGCAAGCTGGAGCGCGGTTCGAGGCGGCTCGGCCTGTTCTTCGTGGACCTTGACCGGTTCAAGCTCGTCAACGATCGGTACGGACATACCGCCGGTGACCACGTCCTGACGGCTGTGGCGCAACGGCTCGCCGAAGCGGTGCGCCCCTACGACACGATCGCCCGCTTCGGCGGCGACGAGTTCGTCGTGCTGTGCGAGGACCTGGACGACGTCGGCGCGAGCGTCTTGGCTCGGCGACTGTTGCACTCGGTGGCTGCCACGCCGATCGCCTTCGACGACCGCGAGACGTTCATGTCGGTCAGCGTGGGTGTCGTCTTGACGGACGATCCCGGTGCCTCGCCGGAGCTGATGCTGCGAGACGCCGATCACGCCATGTACCAGGCGAAGCAGTCGGGTCGGAACCGATTCTCGTTCTTCCAGCAGGAGAGCCGAGCGCGCGCCGAGGCGCGCCTCGAGCGCGCGAACGAGTTGCGGCGTGCCCTCGACGCCCGTGAGCTCACCGTGCACTACCAGCCGCTCGTCGACCTGACCGAAGGCTCGCGGTGCGCAGTCGAAGCGCTCGTACGTTGGCGACACCCAAGGCTGGGAATGATCCCGCCGCTGGAGTTCATCCCTGCAGCCGAGGAGAGCGGCCTGATCGTCTCCCTCGGGGCGTGGGTCCTCGAGCAAGCGTGCGCCGACGTCGTTGGGTGGAACGGTGAGCACACCGTCGCCGTCAACCTCTCCGCCCGCCAGTTCGACGACCCCGGCCTGCTCGACACCGTTGCCGGTGCGCTCGCTCGCTCGGGACTCGAGCCCAACCGCCTGTGCC
The DNA here is from genome assembly GCA_019244985.1 of Acidimicrobiia bacterium. GTDB lineage: Bacteria > Actinomycetota > Acidimicrobiia > Acidimicrobiales > AC-14 > CADDZP01. Next base: position 2,013 of record JAFASB010000390.1, read on the forward strand.
TGGAGATCACCGAGAGCGTGCTCATGGAGGACATCGAGTCCTCCGTGGAGGCTCTCCTGGCGCTTCGCAGCTTGGGCGTTCGCATTGCCATTGACGACTTCGGCACCGGCTACTCCTCGCTGGCGTACCTGAGCCGCCTGCCCGTCGACGTCGTGAAGGTGGACCGCTCCTTCGTCGCCGGCCTCGGTGCTGACGCGGCGGCCGATGCCATCGTCGCCTCCGTCGTCAGCCTGTCGCACGCCATGGG
>JAFASB010000471.1 GCA_019244985.1 Acidimicrobiia bacterium
GACGCCAACGGGGCGATGCAGCAGATGTCGGTGCTGAAGAGCTCGTCGTTGTGGCTGGCGTGGAACGGCACGGCGCGGGCCCTGTTCGGCGACGGGTCCCGCTACCAGGTCGTGCGCTACGAGGACCTGATCGCACGACCGCGCGAGGTGGTCGACGAGATCCTGGCGTTCGCCGGGCACTCGCCCGACAGCACGCCGTTCGTCGGCGAGCGCACCGTTTCCCTCGAGCGGTCACACACCGTCGCCGGCAACCCAAACCGCCTCCAGGCCGGCGAGGTCGAGCTGCGCGCCGACGAGGCGTGGACGACAGCGCTGGGGCGATCGCGGCGGGCGCTTGTCACCGCCATTACGACGCCGCTCTTGGGGCGGTTCGATTATCCTCTGATGGTGAAGTCCGGTCCCCTCCGGGATCTCACCGTGCCCCAGTAGTTCAACCCGTCGGGGCGTCCGACGATGACCACGACCTCCAACCGGCCCATCTTCATCGTCGGCTGTCAACGGTCGGGCACCACGCTGCTGCGACTCATGCTCGACTCGCACCCGAACATCAGCTGCGGCCCCGAGACGCGGTTCCTGCAGGACTTCGCGAAGTTGACGAGCGAGAGCTGGGATCGCCTGAGTCTGTACGGCTTTCCGAAGTCCTACTGGCTCGACAAGTCCGCAGAGTTCTTCGACTCGTTCCAGACCGAGTACGCCAAGTCGCGCGGCAAGGCGCGCTGGGCCGACAAGACCCCTCGGTACGCGCTGTCGCTCGGCTACGTCAACGAGTTGTTCCCGACCTCCCAGATCGTCCACGTCATCCGGGACGGGCGGGACGTCGTCGCGTCCCACCGCGACCGGTGGGGGTACTGGTCGGCGGTCAAGGCGACCGAGAAGTGGCCCCGCTACATCAAGGCCGCTCGTCGCGTCGGCGAGCGCCTGCCCGACGACCGCTACCTCGAGGTGCGCTACGAGGACGTCGTGCTCGACACCGAGAAGACGCTCCGCCAGCTCCTGGAGTTTCTCGGCGAGCCGTGGGACGACGCCGTGCTCCGCCACGACGAGGCCCAGCACGACGTCGCCGGGCGCTACGAACAGTTCTCGGGCGAGCGCCGGGCCAACGCCGCCGACGGGGCCGCCGTCTACCGGACGCGCGTCGGTGCCCACCGCCGGGAGATCGACCCGCTGCTGCGGACGCTCGTCGCCGTACGCGCCGGTTCGACGTTGCGTTCGCTCGGATACGCGTGACCACCGTCTTCCTCGTCGGTGCGCCGCGGTCGGGGACGAGCCTTCTCTACAAGGCGCTCTGCCTGCACCCCGACGCGTCGTACATCTCGAACTGGGTGCGGCGAGCGCCCGCGCTCCCCCAGCTCGCGGTCTTGAACCGGGTGGCGACCCACGCCCCGGAGCTCCAGCGCCGCGTGTGGTTCGGTGGCGGTGACAACGCCTACGTCTACGGCCGCCGCCGTCCGCTGTGGGAGCGGGCGTTCCCCATGCCCGTCGAGGGCGAGCCCCTCTACGCGCGCGCGGGCATCGGCGAAACGAACGGACACGACGCCGACCTGCGTCGGCTTCGATGGTCGTTCAACACTGTCAGGCGGGCGGACGGCGGCAAGACGTTCGTCAACAAGCGCGTCGCCAACAATTACCGCATTCCTCTGCTGCTGGACGCCTTCCCTGACGCGCGCTTCGTCGAGATCGTCCGCGACGGTCGGGCCGTCGCCGCCTCGCTGTCGAATGTCGACTGGTGGCCGGACAGCGTCGTGCCGTGGTGCGGTAAGACGCCGCGTCAATGGGAAGCCGAAGGTGGCGACCCGTGGGAGCTGTGTGCCCGCACGTGGGTCGAGGAACTGCGGGCGGCCGAGCACGGCCTGACCAAGGTGCCCGAGCGCCAACGTCTGTCGATCAGCTACGAACAACTGGTCCGGAATCCGCACGGGACCCTCGCGGGCGTGGCCGTGTTCGCCGGCCTCGACCCGGACGCCGCCGACGGGAACTGGTTCGCCGGCGTGCGTTTCCCCGATCGCAACGACGTATGGCGCGCGCGTCTCGACGCTGCCGCCCTCTCGACGATCGAGGCCGTCGAGGCCGACGAGCTCCGCCGCCACGGTTATGTCTGATCAGCGCTACGGCTTCGTGCTCGGAACGGGGCGGTGCGGCTCGACGCTCGTGCACGAGCTCCTGGCCCGCCATCCCGACGTTGGCTTCGTGACCAACGTCGACGACCGCATGGGCACCGCCGCTGCCGGTCGGGTGCAGGCCGCGCTGTACCGGCGCCTGCCGACGGCGACGACGCAAAAGGGAAGACTGCGCCTCGCGCCCTCGGAGGGGTACCGCGCCCTCGAGCGCGAGGTCTCGCCGATGCTCGCCGAGTCGAGCCGCGACCTCGACGCAGCCGACGCCGTCCCGTGGGTGGCGTCCCGGTTCCACACGTTCTTCGCCTCTCGTGCGTCGGCGTTCGGAGCACCGCTCTTCCTGCACAAGTTCACGGGCTGGCCGCGCGTCCGGTTCGTCGACCGCGTCCTTCCTGGCTCGCGCTACGTGCACATCGTCCGCGACGGTCGGGCCGTGGCCGCGTCGTGGCTGCAAACCGACTGGTGGCGCGGCCACCTCGGTCCTTCGGGCTGGCACTTCGGACCACTCCCCGCCGAGTACGAGAAGGAGTGGGAGGCGTCGGGCCGGTCCTACGTGTTGCTCGCCGGCTTGGCATGGAAGCTGCTCCTCGACGCCTTCGACGAGGCGCGGCGCGAGATCGGCGACGATCGTTGGCTCGAGCTCCGGTACGAGGACGTGCTCGTCGACCCTCGAGCTCGTACCCGGGAGATGCTCGACTTCCTGGACCTGCCGTGGACCGACGAGTTCGAAGCCGGCTTCGGCGGCTTCCGCTTCGACAGCGGGCGGGCCCAGGCGTGGCGCGAGGCGCTCGGCGACAAGGCCGCGGCCGAGCTGGACGCCAGCCTCGCCGACCATCTCGTTCGCCGCGGGTACGAGGTCTAGGGGCGCACGGCGTGCGCATCCTCCACGTCAACAAGTACCTCTACCGCCGCGGCGGTGCCGAGTCCTACATGCAGGCGGTCGCCGCCCTGCAGCGGTCGGCCGGCCACGACGTCGCCTTCTTCGGCATGGACCACCCCGCCAACGACCCCCAGGAGCACGCGCCGCACTTCCCCGCCTACGTCGAGCTCGAACCGCCGCCCGACTC
>JAFASB010000001.1 GCA_019244985.1 Acidimicrobiia bacterium
GCCCCCGTGTCGAGCATGTTGTGGCCCGGGTTGTCCTGCCAGATGCCCATGGCGACAAAGGCGTGGATCATCGTGCTGAGCACCGCGGCACCGTCGACCATGGCGGCGTCGACCACCTGGCCCTGGCCCGAGCGCGTCGCCTCCAGTAACGCGCACACCAGGCCGAACGCCAGCAGGAGGCCGCCACCCCCGAAGTCGCCAACCAGGTTGTTCGGCGGTACGGGGCGCTCACCGTCTCGTTTGAAGTTGTTGAGGACTCCGGCGATGGCGATGTAGTTGATGTCGTGGCCCGCGGCATGGGCGAGCGGGCCGTCCTGGCCCCAGCCGGTCATGCGCCCGTAGACCAGCTTGGGGTTGCGGGCCAGGCACTCGTCGGGCCCGAGCCCGAGGCGCTCCATGACGCCAGGGCGGAACCCCTCGAGCAGGGCGTCGGCCTGCTCGACCAGGCGGAGCACGGTCTGCACACCATCGGGGTGCTTGAGGTCGACAGCGATCGAGCGCCGCCCGCGGTTGAGCACGTCCTTGTCGGGGTTGAGCACCCGCGCATTCGGACGGTCGACGCGGAGCACATCGGCGCCCATGTCGGCGAGCATCATCGCCGTGAACGGGCCCGGCCCGATGCCGGCCATCTCGATCACCTTGAAACCCCGCAGCGGTCCACCCATGTCGAGGACGCTATCCGCCGAAGAGCCGCCTGGGGTTGTCCGTAAGCATGGAGTCGAACGTCGTTCGCTCCATGCCGCGAGCCTCGAGTTTCGGCCAGAAGTCGGTGAACAGGAAGGTGTGCGGCCGCCCGTACATCTGGTCGTAGATGGTCGGCTCCATCTCCTTGAACATCTCCTCGAGGCCCTCGGGGACGGGATAGGGGAACTTGGGCGACGCCAGGCAGCACATGTGGTCCTGGCTCAGGCAGACCTTGTCGGCGTGACCGGCCTCGACGAGCGCCATGACCTGATCGGCCCGCTGGTCGTCGGGGGCGAGGATCTCGTAGCCACAGCGGTCGTAACCGACGAACGAGCCGCGCTCGGCAATGCCGCGGATGTAGTCCATGTCGGTCGACTGGCCCTGGTGGCCGATCAGAGCACGGGACAGGTCCGCTCCGTTCTCGGCGAGGACCTCCTGCTGGACGTCGCCACCCGCCGAGTTTTCACAGTGGCTGATCACCGTCAGCCCGGACTCCGCCGCCGCCAGCGCCGCCGCGGCGATCACCTTTCGGTCGTAGTCGCCGGGCGGGTCGCCGGACGCGATCTTGATGCAGCCCGGCTTGATGCCTGTCTCGCCGATCCCGTTGTTGATCTCCTGCAGGTAGAACTCTGCAATCTCCTCCGGCGACCGGACCCGCCAGTAGTACGGGATGCCGATGTGCTCCAGATAGAAGCCGGTCGAGCACACGATCTGCATCCCCGACTGACGGGCGACCTCGGCGAGCAGCTCCGGATCGCGACCGAGATCGATCGGGCACGGATCAACGAAGGTGCGCACGCCGTGCTCGGCCAGACCGGCCATCCGTTCCACGGCCGTGGCGATGCACGCGCCCCGGTCGAAGGAGTAGGCGGGGTCGAGATGGTCCCCGGGATAGGAGATGCGCACGTGCTCGTGAACGAGCGTGGGCCCGAGGTCGCCGGAGCCGATCGGCCCGAGGACGGTCTGTACGGTCGCCATGGCGGCGAAACCTACTTCTCAGGCCGGGCGGGAATCCGCAAGCAGCTCGCGCAGGTCCGCGTAGGCGGCGCGCACGCGGCTCTTGAGCGTGCCCTCCGGCAGCCCGAGGTGGTCCGCGGTCTGCACGAGCGTCTGGCCGGCAAGCACATGCTCGACGGCGACGCGGCGGCGCTCGTCGAGGCTGGCAACGGCCCGGCGCACACCGGTGGTGAGGTCGATCAGGACGACGGCGTCGTCGGGGCCGTCGCCCGTGTCGGCGGGCTCGGGGAGGACAGCGAGGTCGACGTGGTGACGAAGGCGGCGGAGCTGGCCGAGCGCCGCATTGCGGGCGATCCGCAGGACCCAGGCGTCGAGCGACCCGCGCGTGCGGTCGAACCGGGCTGCGTGGCGCCACACCCGCTCGAAGGTCTCCTGCACCACGTCGTCGGCCGCAGCGTCACCCACGATGCGTCGTCCGACGCCTCGGACCAGCGGCGCCAGGCGTTGATACACGGTGGCCACAGCAGCGTCGTCGCCGCCCGCGACCCTGGCCATAAGGGTTGCCTCGTCCACGCGCTCGACTTTC